>DASTON010000001.1:0-10778 GCA_035762525.1 Planctomycetota bacterium
GCTCCGCTCGGGGACGCTTCGGGAGATCGCCGTCCTCCCGGGATCGAGGGATGCGACGACCTTGAAGATCGTGCCGGTGAAAAACGCCACGAAACTCCAGAAGGAAACCTACCGGAACTGGCTCGGATCCGGCTGGAAGCCGGGCGCGAAGCCGTAGCGCGCGGGCACGGACTGGATCAGCCGGATCTGGGAATGCAGCTCGTCCGGCGTGATCTTGCCCTGGACCCTCGCCATCACGCGGTGCAGCATCCCGGTTCCGCCCTTCACAATGAGGACCGCCAGCGCGTGGCGGGTGATGGCTCGACCGAGGGCCGCCTCCGTCGTGAGGGCGGCGAGCGCCTGCTCGGCGTCGATCGACGGCAGCGACTCGACGGCCGCGGCCTGGAGGTCGGGATCCTCCGACGTCACGTGTGCCAGGACAATTTTCGTCGCCGCTCCCCTCTGCACGAGCGCCAGCGAGACGAGGGCGCCCCGCCGGACGCCGCCGTCGCCGTCTTTCAACAGCTCCTCCAGCTTGGCCGCCGACTCCGAGACCTTGAGCGCGCCCGCGGCGATCGCGGCCTCGCGCCGGACGGCCGGTTCCTCGTGGGAGAGCGCCTTCACGACCTCCGGTCCGGCGGAGATCCAACCCAGCTCGGCCGCCAGGACCAGGGCCGCGCGGCGCCCCGGGCCGGAGCCGGTCGAGATCCACTTGCGGAGCTCCTCCTCGCATCTCAGGGTCCGGAGCGCCTGGAGAATGGAAACCTTGAGTTCCGGCCGCTCGTCGAAGGCCTTGGCGACGCCGCCCGCGGCGGCGACGATTCTCTGGCGCCCGACGTAGTCGACGGCCAGCTGCACGTCGTCGGCCTGGTTCGATCTCAGCAGCTCCACCACGTCATTCACGCCGTCGCCGGGGGGCGTGCGCAGGACCGCTTCCCGAAGCTGGTAGGCGCGCAGGCCGGGCTGGTTGCGCCACCAGCGGATGAGCGTCGGGAACGAGACGTTCAACCGGCCCTGCTGGAGCCAGCCGAGCGCGTTGTTCTTCAGGTTGGCGTCGTCCCCCTCGATGATCGCCGTCAGGCATTCCTCGAACGCGACGCGGTCGGCCTTGAGGTTGCGGGCGAGGTCGAGCATCTGCCACGAGAGGTTCGAGTTCTGCATCTTGGGGATCATCTTGAGGAGCGGGATCGCGGCCTCCTTCGGCGGCCGCAGCTGCTGGAGATAGTGGTAGTAGTTCTGGTAGGGGTCCTCCTTGCCCATGAGCTGGATGACCGCGGGCCAGATGTCGCGCAGCTTCTGGTTCGAGGCGATCTGGAGGATGGCCTGCCGCTGGTCCGGAGTGACGTTGTCGTTGACGAGGATCGCCGTGAAGACGCGGACCGCCTGGGGCTTGTCGAGCTCCTTGTTGCGGAGCGCCTGGTCGAGCCGCTGGTAGACCTGGTTCCAGTCCCCTTCGACGACGTCCTTCACCCAGCGGGCGGGCAGCATCAGCTCGTCGATCACCTTCTGGACGCCCGCCTTGGACTCGGGTGAAAGGCCGCCCTTGACCGCCTTCTCGAGCGCGGGAAGCACGGGGTCGCCCATCGCCATCAGCTCCTTGACGGCCGCCTCGCGCTCGGCGATCGCCTCCGCGCCGCATTTTTCGACCAGCTCCTGGATCTTCTTGTCGTCGGGAGCCGGGGCCTGCGCGAGCAGGACCGCGGCCAGCAGGAACGCCATACGCACCTCCGGTTCAGCCTCTATTCTGACGCATTCCGACAGACATCAGACATGAGAAATCAGACATCAGTAAGAAGTACTCAGTTCTCACTTCTCGGATCGGGGGTCGCCCCCCTAACTGATGTCTGATGTCTGATATCTGAGGTCTCACTCTTGACAATATCCATCCACATATGTACATATATAGATATGATTGATTACGCCTCCCTCTTCCGCCTGCTCGGCGACCCGGCGCGGCTGCGGATGCTCCACGTCCTGGGCCGCGAGCGGCTGAACGTCAGCGAGCTCGTGGCGATCCTCGGCATCGCGCAGTCGGGCGTCTCCCGCCACCTGCGGCTCATGCGGGCGGGCGGGCTCATCGACGAGGAGCGCGACGGGACGTGGGCGTTCTACAAGGCGCGCGCGGAGGCGTCGAACGGGACCCTCGGCCGGGTCCTGGGCGAGCTGTCGGAGGCCGGGACCTTCCGCGACGACGAGGCGCGGCTGAAGGAAGTCCTGCGGGCCCGGGCCGACAAGCGCCCCGCCCCGCCCGAGGGGAACCTCGTGCCGGGCCGGTCCTGGACCGCGTGGGCGCGCGCCCTCGGGTGCCTGCTTCCCAAGCTGCGCGTGGCCGACCTCGGGTGCGGGACGGGACGGCTCGCCCTCGAGATCGCGTCATGGGCCGACTGGGTCGTGGGAATTGATCGCAACGCGGAAGCGCTCAAGCGCGCCCGGCGCCGGTCGAAGCACCGCGGCGTCGGCAACGTGCGGTGGCGCGACGGCAGCCTCGAGCGGCTTCCGCTCGCGGACGCCTCGGTCGACCTGGCGCTGCTCTCGCAGGTCCTGCACAGCCTCGAAGATCCGGCGGCGGCGCTGTCCGAGGCGCGCCGGATCCTCGCGCCGGGCGGCCGCGTGCTCGTGCTCGATCTTCGCCGCCACGGCGAGACGTGGGTCCGCGCCCGCCTCGGCCACGTCCAGCTGGGATTCACGCCGTCGGAACTGAGAAAGCTGCTCCGCGACGCCGGGTTTGAGCGCGTCCACGTCCGGCACGGCGACGGCAAGCGAGACGAACCCTTCAAAGTGCTTATTGCGGATGGACGGGTCCTGAAATCGTCAATCGGAAATCGGAAATCGTCCCCATGACCGAGAGAGGCCATCGTCTGGCGGAGCTCTTCAAGGAGAAGATTCTCTGTCTCGACGGGGCCATGGGGACCATGATTCAACGGCGGAAGCTTTCCGCGGCCGATTTCGGGGGGGCCGCGCTCGACGGCTGCAACGAGAATCTCGTCCTCACGCGGCCCGACGTCATCTCTGCGATCCACGACGCTTACTTCGCCGCCGGGGCGGACATCGTCGAGACCAACACGTTCGGCGCGACGTCCATCGTGCTCGCGGAGTACGGCCTCGCCGCCAAGTCCGTCGAGATCAATCGCGCGGCCGCCCGCCTCGCGCGCGCGTCGGCCGCGAAGGCCGGATCCGACCGCTTCGTCGCGGGCTCGATGGGCCCGACGACGCGGGCCATCACGGTCACCGGCGGCGTCACGTTCGACCAGCTCATCGACGCCTATCGTTTGCAGGCGGTCGGCCTGATCGACGGGGGCGCCGATCTCCTGCTGCTCGAGACGGCGCAGGACACGCGCAACGTGAAGGCGGGCCTTCTCGGCATCCGCCGCGCGTTCGCCGAAACGGGAATCGAAGTTCCGGTCAGCGTCTCCGCGACGATCGAGGCCACCGGCACGATGCTCGCGGGCCAGGGTGTCGAGGCGCTCTGGGCCGCCCTGGAGCACGGCGGGCTCCTGTCGATCGGCCTCAACTGCGCCACCGGCCCGCGATTCATGGCGGATCACCTGCGCACGCTGGCCGCGCTCGCGCCCGTCCCCGTCACCTGCTACCCGAACGCGGGACTGCCGAACACCGACGGCCAGTACGACGAGACGCCCGCGATGATGGCGGCGGAGCTCGCGCGGTTCGTCGAGCACGGCTGGATCAACGCGGTCGGCGGCTGCTGCGGAACGACGCCCGAGTACATCAGGGAGTTCGCGAAGCTCGCGAGGTCGGGCAGGCCGCGCGTTCCCGCGACGCGCCGGCGGACCCATTTCAGCGGCATCGACTACGCCGCCGTCGCCGAGGACAGCCGGCCGGTCATCGTGGGCGAGCGCACGAACGTCCTCGGCAGCCGCAAGTTCAAGAAGCTCATCGCCGCGGGCGAATACGAGCAGGCCGCGGAGATCGGCCGCAAGCAGGTCCTGAGCGGCGCGCACATCCTCGACGTCTGCCTCCAGGACCCCGACCGCGACGAGACGGCGGACATGGTCAAGTTCCTCGAGAAGCTCATCCGTCGCGTCAAGGCGCCGCTCATGCTCGACTCCACCGACGCGAAGGTCCTCGAGGTCGCGCTCACGTGGTGCCAGGGAAAGTCGATCATCAACTCGATCAATCTCGAGGACGGCGAAGATCGCTTCCAGAAAGTCGTGCCGCTCGCGAAGGCGTACGGCTCGGCGCTCGTCGTCGGCTGCATCGACGAGAAGGGCCAGGGAGTCTCGACCGAGCGGAAGGTCGCGATCGCCGAGCGGAGCTACGCGCTTCTCACGGAGAAGTACGGCGTCTCGCCCGAGGACATCCTGTGGGACCCGCTCGTCTTCCCGTGCGCTTCGGGGGACAAGAACTACATCGGCTCGGCGAAGCACACGATCGACGCGATCCACGAGCTCAAGCGCCGGTGGCCGCGGACCCGCACGATCCTCGGCATCTCGAACGTCTCGTTCGGCGTCCCCGCCGCGGGGAGGGAGATCCTGAACGCGGTCTACCTCTACCACGCGAGCCGCGCGGGGCTCGACCTCGCGATCGTGAGCTCGGAAAAGCTCGTCCGCTACGCGTCGATCCCCGAAGGGGAGAGGAAGCTCTGCGACGACCTCCTCTTCAACAGGGGCGAGGACCCGATCGCCGCGTTCACCGACCACTTCCGGGGGAAGAAGATCGACACGGGACCCGCGAAGGAGAAGCTGCCGCTCGACGAGCGGCTCGCGCGGTACATCGTCGACGGATCGAAGGACGGCCTCGTCGCAGACCTCGACGTGAAGCTGAAGGAAGCGGCTCCGCTCGACATCATCAACGGCCCGCTCATGAAGGGGATGGACGAGGTCGGCCGCCTCTTCAACGCGAACGAGCTCATCGTCGCGGAAGTCCTGCAAAGCGCCGAGGCGATGAAGGCGGCGGTGTCCCATCTCGAAAGGTTCATGGAGAGGGACGCGTCGTCGACCCGCGGCACGGCGCTCCTGGCGACTGTGAAGGGCGACGTGCACGACATCGGGAAGAACCTCGTCGAGATCATCCTCGCGAACAACGGCTACCGCGTGGTCAACCTGGGGATCAAAGTTGCGCCCGAGACGCTCATCGAGGAATTCTGGAAGCACAAGCCGGACTTCATCGGGCTCTCCGGCCTGCTCGTGAAGTCGGCGCAGCAGATGGTGGCGACGGCGGAGGATTTCCGCGACGCCGGACTAGACGTGCCGGTGGTCGTCGGCGGCGCGGCGCTCACGAAGAAGTTCGCGTACACGCGCATCCGGCCCGCGTACGGCTCGACCGTGGTGTACGCGAGGGACGCGATGAGCGGGCTCGACATTGCGAACCAGCTCGTCGATCCCGACCGGCGGCGGCGTCTCGAGGCGTCCGTCGAAGGCGAGGCGTCGAAGCTCGGCGCCTCGGCGCCCGCGGCGACGGCGGCCGTCGTGGCGGCGGAGACCGTCCGGTCGACCAAGATTTCCGCGGACGAGCCGATCCGCCGTCCCCCCGACCTGCGCCGGCACGTCGTCGAGGTTCCGGATCTCGCGTCGCTGTGGCCCTACCTCAATCTCCAGATGCTGTATTCGAAACACCTCGGGCTGAAGGGCTCGGTCGAGAGGCTCGCGGCGCAGGCGGACGCAAAGCTGAAGGAAGTGGAGGGCATCGTGCGCGACGTCCAGCGACGCGCGATCGAGGATGGCTGGCTGAAGGCCCGCGGCGTCTACCAGTTCTTCCCCGTTTCGTCCGAAGGGAACGATCTCGTCATTTACGATGAGTTCGGCCTCGGGGAGGTGGAGCGGTTCACGTTCCCCCGCCAGCCGGGGCCGGACGGGCTGTGCCTCGCCGACTTCGCGCGGCCCGAGGGGCCCGAGCGGGACTATGTCGCGATGTTCGTGACGAGCTGCGGCGAGGGCGTCCGGCCGCGGGCGTCGGACCTGAAGGAGCGCGGCGAGTACGTGCTCTCGCATACGCTGCAGTCGCTCGCGATCGAGACAGCGGAGGCGTTCGCGGAGAAGCTCCACCGGGACTTGCGCGAGGCGTGGGGAATCGCCGATCCCCCGTCGATGACGATGGCCGAGCGGCTGAAAGCGCGCTATCAAGGAATCCGGGTCAGCTTCGGTTATCCCGCGTGTCCGGACCTCGCGGATCAGGAGAAGCTGTGGCGGCTTCTGAAGCCGGATGAGATCGGCGTGAAGTTGACCGAAGGCCACATGATGGATCCCGAAGCCAGTGTGAGCGCCTTGGTCTTCCACCATTCACAAGCGAGGTATTTCAACGTAGGAGTCCCGGCTCTAAGCGAGTGATTGACGATTAATGATTGACGATTGGCGGATATGAGCCAACCCAAGTTCGCGCTGGGCGACCGCGTGCAAATCGTCGCCGACTATTGGAAGGAAGATCTCAGGCACCGCGTCGGCTTGATCGCCGATCCGGGGCCGCATCTCCGGCATGCGAAGCCGCGGTGGCCCGACACCTATTGGAAGGCGGAGTCGCGGCGGATCTACTACTGGGTCGAATTCGCGGCGCCCGGGCCAACACTTGGCGAATTGTGCGCCGCCGAAGTCGATGAGGATCACCTGGTTCCCGCATGAGAATCGTAATCCTCGGGGCTGGAGCCGTGGGGGGATACTTCGGCGGGATGCTCGCCCGCGCGGGCGAAGACGTCTTCTTCGTCGCCCGCGGGAAGCACCTCGAGGCGCTCTGGGCCCTTGGACTGACGATTGAAAAGCCCGACGGCTCGTTCACCGTCCCCGTCAAGGCTTCGGACAATCCCCTCGACGCGGGCCAAGCCGACGCGATCCTCGTTTGCGTGAAGACGTACCAGACGGACGCCGCCTGCGCGCCCTGCCAGCTCCTCATCAGGCCGGGGACGGCCGTCGTGACGCTCCAGAACGGACTCGGCAACCTGGAGCGCCTGTCGAAATTCTTCCCGCCGGATTTCATCGTCGAGGGGGTCGCCTACGTCGCGGCGGAAGTCGCCGCCCCCGGCGTCATCCAGTGGGCCGCCGCGGGACGCACGATCATCGGGCCCTCGCGGATCTCCGAGGACCTGAAGGCGCGTTTCGACCGGGCCGGGACGCCGTGCGAGATCGCGGAGAACATCGAGCAGGCGATCTGGGAGAAGCTCGTCGCGAACGCGGTCTTCAACGTGATGGCGACGGTCGAGCGGTGCTCGCTCGGCGAGCTGCTGCGGGAGCCGCGGCGCGAGCTCTGCGAGAAGGCGGTCGACGAGCTGACGGCGGTCGCGGCCGCCCACGGCATCGTCGTCCGTCCGGACGCGAGGGAGCGGAGCTGGAAGTTCTGCACGGATCATCCGGAGTTCCCCAGCTCGACGCAGCAAGACCTGGCGAAGGGCAAGCCGCTCGAGACGGAAGCCCTGAGCGGTGAGCTCGTTCGACGCGCGCGAGCCGTAGGCGTTCCCGCTCCCACGCACGAGATGCTCTACCGCAGGCTAAAGGAGCTTGGAGGGGCTTGACGGCTTTCGCGCGGCGCGCCCTTCGCGATACCAGATCGCCACCACGTCGTCCCCCCACCGCTCCTCGTTGTCTTCCATCATGACCGACACCAAGTCCTCCGGTGCGACGTGGGAATTGATCCAGTTCTCGACCTTGGTGCACGCCGCTTCCCACGTCGTGGCCCGCGCGAATCGAAAGACCTTGTGACGAATCATGCCTTCTCCCCTAGTTCGATCTGAGGCGGATCGCATCGGCGGCGCGCGCGCATTCCCACGCGAGATCTCGCCGGAGCGTTTCCAAATGGTCTTCCCGCACATTTCGAGGTTCGTTCATCACGCGCGGAAGAGATTCAAGCCACGCCAGATCCTCGACCGTGCCGAACCGGCCGAAGTACTCTCCGATAGTTCGGGCAAAGGAGCCGGGATTCTGGCTCAACCCGCCTGCGTTGAAGGACTGGAGCGCGCGCGGTGAAAAGAGCTCCCTCATGCGATCGCTGACGTCGGCATTCAGCGCCCTCCCCTCAGGAAGCGCCGACAAGTACGCGTGAGAGGCTCCCAGGAGCTCAGAAGGTTCCTGCACGCGCAGGATGACTTTCTCCAAGGGACGCAACCCCGCCTCGCCCGCGTACTGCGCTGCGGAGAAGTACGTCCGCCACTTCTCGGGGTCTTTCGCGCGCTCAAGGAAGCGATCGATGCACTTCTCGGCCTCCTCCCGCGCCTCGGGAACCCGACCCACGGCCTGCAGACAATTCAGGAAGAGTCCGTTGATCTCATCGGACTTGTCGAGGTGAGCGATGAACTCCCGCGCGAGCTTCATCCCGCCGATGGGAGCGGCAGAGTAGAACTGCACGGTGGCCAGGTGAAACAGGCGGTTCTGAGCATAAACCCCCTGGCCTTCCATGAGGGCGTCGATGCGATCCACGGACGCTCCTTGGGTAGCGAGGGCATGGATCGCGATATCGATCCAGTAGGACTCCGCGTCATAGGCTCCGCTCGACGCGGTGCGAATCCATTCCTCCAAGTACTTCGCGGCGTCGGGAGTGCCGGCCGCGCAGGCCAGGTGGATCGTCGCGTAATCGACGTACTCGTTCCCGCTCGGTAGGCGCGTAGCATTCAAGATCGACGCAAGCGGCGCCGCCATCCGATCGCGCATCGTGGACCATTCCTCGCGCCCGTCCGATGCGCCGTCGTTGAGGGCCTCCAAGATGGCCCGCCGGATGAGCGGATTGTCGTCGCTGCCGTACAGCTCGGCCAGGTACGCCCTTTGCTCGGGATCGGAACTCTGCCCCATCGCCGCAATGGCCATTCCGCGTATCCGAATGTCAGCGTCCTGGCGCGCGATGGACTTGAGTTCTCCGAAGGCTTCGGGCGAGTTGACCAGCGACACGTATCCCCAGCGAAACGGACGGAGGCCTTCGTCGGTATCGGGAAGCATCTCGGGCGACAGGCCGGCGAGGGCGGCTTCCCTCAAGAGGGCCACACCTTCCTTCCCACACATCCCGATCGACGCCATCAGGGGAGTGCCGAACTTCTCGCCGATGTTGACGCGCGCTTCCGGAGACTCGCGGAACAGCTTGAATAGAAACGGGGCGCTCTCCGGAGCGCGGATCATGCCGATCGAGTAGATCGCGCCCGCGTGGAGCTCCCGGGACTCGGGAGGCCCCTTCCCTTTCTCCACGAGGCCCTTGAGCAGGCCGAAGGCCTCCCCGCGCTTCGAGTGGCCGAGGATCGCGGCGACGAGCGATGCGGTCGCTTCCGAACCGCATTCGCCCAGGAGATCCTTGCAGATCGGAACGAGCTCGTCGCCGGCCTGTTTGCAGAAGGCGTCGCCCACGGCGCGGAATTCCGCGTTGTTCCGATGAAAGTGGCCCAGTGACCACGCGGAGAAGCCGGGCCGCATGTGCTTTGCGAGCACGGCCTTCGCCAAAAGTTCCCGGCAGGCCTTTTTCGATGAAGCAGCGGCGGGAGAGACCGGAATCGGAGTGAGCTTCTCGTGCTCCTTGGCGCCGCTTCCCTCCCGGCGAGAGTCTCGATCCTTCTCAGCGTGGGGCGGGGCCGCGCCCTTCCTAGTCCGCTGAGGCGCGTTCTGGCACGTGAAGAACCAGAAGATCACCACCGCAATCAAAAGGCCGGCGATCGAGGACGAAACCCGGCGGCGATCCATCATCCACAATCCCAAATCCACAATCGGGAATCCTCATGGTACTCTCGTCGCATGAAGATCTACACCAAGAAGGGAGACGACGGGTCCACCGGCCTCTTCGACGGCACGCGGGTCCGCAAGGACGATGCGCGCGTCGACGCGTACGGCGACGTCGACGAGCTGAATGCCGCGATCGGGGCGGCCCGCGCCTTTCTCGGGGACAAGTCGCTCGACCCCGTGCTCGCCGGAATCCAGTCGGACCTCTTCTCCGTCGGCGCCCAGCTCGCGGATCCCAAGTACGACCCCAGGAAGCGCAAGCCGAAGACGCTCATCACCGAGGCGAAGACCGAGGCGTTCGAAAAGCTGATCGATGGATGGGAAGCGACGCTCCGGCCGCTCAAGAACTTCATCCTGCCGGCGGGCACGCCGGGAGGCGCGATGCTCCACCTCGCGCGATGCGTCGGCCGCCGCGCCGAGCGCAAGGTTGTCGCGCTGGCGAAGACGACGAAGATTCCGCCGATCGTGATCGTCTACTTGAACCGGCTTTCCGACCTCCTGTTCGTCATGGCGCGCGTGGAGAACAAGGCCGGACGGGACGAAGAAGTCGACTGGTAAGACTTCAGACTTCGGACTTCAGACTACAGAAGGAACCCGGCGGTCATCATCCGAATGAAGTTCCGGGCGTCATTCTGTAGTCGGCAGCCTGTAGTCTGAAGTCTCTCACTTGGCCAGATACCACCGCCGCCAGAACTCGTCGAGCTCCGCCAGGCTGAAGCCGAGCGTCTTTTCCAGCGTGGCCTTCTGAGCCCTCACGTCCGCCTTGGATCCTTCGACGACGGATCTGAAATGGACTGGGAAACGGGTAATGAGGAACTTCAGGATGCTGATGCTCTTGGCCAGCTGGGAGGGCGAGATCGTCGCCAGGCTGGTGTTCAGGATGATCTCGTAATCGTCATCGGTCCCGGCGAGCACCCTCTCGCGAAGGCGCACATCCACCTTCTTCGGATCGCTCCAATCTCCGGACGAGGCGTCCGTCCCTTCCTTCGGCGTGATGCAGCTGCCGCCCGACCTCTGCAGGAAGAGATTCGTGGCGAGGTGTCCGGCCGCTTCGTGCAGCCAGACTTCCCATGTCCCGGGGAGCATGTATTCGGCGACCTTGTGGGACACGGTCAATTCCAAGTTGTCGGTGTCCTTCGGATAGGTCCACGTCGCGAACTCCTT
>DASTON010000002.1:0-3602 GCA_035762525.1 Planctomycetota bacterium
AACGCCCACCGCTCCATGAGCCCCGCCTTCGCGGTCTCGACGGACGATGCGGCGCGGATGAGGGCGATGATTTCGTCGATGACGTCCAGCGCCTTCACGAGGCCTTCGAGCAGGTGGGCCTCGCGCTCCGCCTGCTCCAGCAGGAACCGGGTCCGGCGGCGGATGACCTCGCGGCGGTGGTCGAGGTACGCCTGCAGGAGGTCGCGCAGCGTCATCGTCACCGGGCGCCCGTTGACGAGCGCGATGTTGATGATCGAGATCGTCTCCTGGAGCGAGGACATCGCGTAGAGCTGGTTGAGGATGATGTTCTCGTCCTCGCCCTTGCCGCACTCGATGACGACGCGCATGCCGGTGCGGTCGCTCTCGTCGCGGATGTCGCTGATCCCCGCAATGAGGTCCTGCTTCACGAGGTCGGCGATGCGCTCGATGAGCGAGGCCTTGTTCACGTTGTAGGGGATCTCGTCGACGATGATGTTCTTCCGGGCGCCGCGGGCGGCGTCCTCGACGTGGACCCGGCCGCGGACCGTGATCAGCCCGCGACCCGTCGCGTACGCCTCGCGGATCCCGCCCGCCCCGCAGATCAGGCCGCCGGTCGGGAAGTCGGGGCCCGGCACGTGCGCCATCAGCTCTTCGACCGAGGCTTGCGGGTTCCCGATGAGGTGGATCAACCCGTCGCAGACCTCCCCGAGGTTGTGCGGCGGGATCGACGTGGCCATGCCGACGGCGATGCCCATCGCGCCGTTGCACAGGAGGTTCGGGAACTTGCTCGGGAGGACGACGGGCTCCTGGAGCCGCGCGTCGTAGTTCGGCTGGAAATCGACCGTCCCCTGGTCGAGGTTTTCGAGCATCTGCGCGGCCCACGAGGTCATGCGGGCCTCGGTGTACCGCATGGCCGCGGGCGGATCGCCGTCGACGGAGCCGAAGTTGCCCTGGCCCTGGACGAGCGTGTAGCGGGTCGCGAAATCCTGCGCGAGGCGGACGAGCGTGGGGTAGACGATCGACTCGCCGTGCGGGTGGTAATTGCCGGACGTGTCGCCGCAGATCTTCGCGCACTTCCTCGGCTTGGCGCGCGGGCCGAGGTTGAGGTCGTTCATGGCGATCAGGATGCGCCGCTGGGAAGGCTTGAGCCCGTCGCGCGCGTCCGGAAGCGCCCGCGAGACGATGACGCTCATCGCGTAATTGAGGTACGACTCCTTCATTTCCTCCTCGACGGGGGTCGAAATGATCGACCGGGCGTCGGGCGCGGGAGCGGACGCAGGGGGTTGGGGGTCAGCCATTTGGAGGCGAAATTATAGCAGCGCATCTCGCATAACGCATCAGGCATCACGGCCCGGAACACCCCCTTCAGCGAGCCCCGTTCCGTGCCGAAGTAATAGAAGGTAGAGAGGGACCGTACATGTCCGGTCGCGCGGTCGGCGTCGTCGCGGTCGTCCTGGGCATGGCCGCGCTCGTGTTCGCCTCCCGTCCCTCGACCGCCTCCTCCCAGGCCGCCCTCGAGTTGGAGCGGGAACGCGCCTCGAATTCGCAGAAGCTTGCCGCCATCGCCGAACGCCTCGACCGGCTCGACGGCCGGCTGTCGAAGCCCGACAAGGGGATCGAGACCCTCGCGACGCGGATGGACGCGCTCGCGGGCGAGATCGCGGGGGCCGACGGGGCGCTGCGGGGGCTGCGCGACGCCGTGGCGCGCCTGCGGAAGGACGCCACCCGCGACGCGGCGCTCCTCGACCGCTCGATCCTGCGCCCCTCCGTGCAGGTCGTGGGACGCGGTGGCGTGGGCGGAGGCACGGTGATCCGGTCCGAACTCGAGAGCGAAGGCGTCTACGGCACCTACATCATCACCGCCTACCACGTGCTCCAGAAAGTCGTCGAGCCCGATCCCGCGAACGAGGGGAAGCGGCGGACGGTGCAGGTGAAGCTCTTCGCCGAGGGCGCCGACGCGGAGACGGTCGACAGCGACCTCATGCTCCACGACGACCGGCGCGACCTCGCGCTCCTGAAACTGAGATCGACGAAGCACTATCCCGTCGCCGCCCGCCTGGCCGCGCGGGAGCGGATCCGGGAAACGTCGGTCTTCACGCCGATCTACGCCGTCGGCTGCCCGCTCGGCCACGACCCGCTTCCCTCCTTCGGCGAGATCACGACGTTGCGCAAGGAAGTGAACGGCGAGCGGTTCTGGATGATGAGCGCGCCGACGATCTTCGGCAATTCCGGCGGCGGGGTCTTCCATCGCGAGACGCTCGAGATGATCGGCGTTTCCGCGATGATCTGCACGTACGACAATCCCGTCTCGACTCCGGTGCCCCACCTCGGCATCCTGGTGCCGCTCGACAGCGTCTACGACTGGCTGCGCGACAACAAGTACGCGTTCGTCTTCGATCCCACCGCGCCGCGCCCCGTTTCACACTCCTCGGGCGCCGTGCCTTCTTCCGCTCCCCGGCACTAGGCCCGTTTACCGCCGCAGCGACAAAGAATTGACCCTTTTTTCCAAATCTCGTTGAATTGGGCCTCTTCGCCCGGTGTTTTTCTCAGGGGGTGACTGGGAATGGATCACGAATCTCGCGGTACTTCTAAGGAGCGGATCACCATGACTTCGCAGCCTCGCTCGATGTCCCGCCGGCTCCTCTTCCCCGCGTCGGGTCTGATCGCCTTGTGCGCCTTCGTCCACGCTTGCGGCGGAGGCGGCAGCTCGGGTGGCGGGAACCCGCCGCCGGCGCCGAATCCCAGCCCGGGCCCGACCACGTTCGTCTCGACCTCGCAATTCCCGGCCAACAGCTCCGTCGACGTTCCGGTCCAGCCGCTGATCCTGGTCGGCTTCAACGACATCGTCAATCCGGTGACGATGACCTCGACGACCGTCTCGCTCAACCTGGGCGCGGCGCCGGTGGCCTCGACCCTGACGTACGTGGCGTGCAGCAACCAGGTGCAACTCGTCCCGAACGCCGCGCTCAACGCCGGCGCCGTCTACACGGTCAACCTGACCTCGGGACTCATGGACGACGACGGCGAATCGCTGACCGCCATGGCGTTCAGTTTCACGACGATTTCAACGACGGATACCACCCGCCCGACCTTCACGGCGGCGGGCTTTGCCGGGATGCCGAATCCGGGCACGGAGACGACCGAAGTCCTCCTGACGTGGAACGACGGGACGGACGGCGCCAATCCCGCGGGAACGATTTCCTACCGGGTGTACCAGTCCAACCAGCCCGTCTGCTTCAACTACGCCACTCCGGTCGCCCAGACCGGGCCGGGAGTCCTCCAGGCGGTCGTCCCGGGCCTCAACTCGCGCACGCTCTA
The DNA here is from genome assembly GCA_035762525.1 of Planctomycetota bacterium. Lineage (GTDB taxonomy): Bacteria > Planctomycetota > MHYJ01 > MHYJ01 > JACPRB01 > DASRJF01. The sequence continues at coordinate 3,298 of DASTON010000002.1, forward strand.
TTCCTTCGTCGTGCGGGCCGTGGACGCCGCGGGCAATGAAAGCCTCAACACGACGCAGGTCAACGTCACGACGTTCACCTCCTTCATCCAGAACGTCTATCCCGTCGTCACGACGTTCTGCGCCGCGTGCCACAATCCCCCGAACGGGCAGGCGTGGATGAACACGCCCCAGATCACGATGGACTACACGACGTCCCAGACGGTGTACAACACGTGGGTCGGCGTCGTGCCCTCTTGGCCCGCGGCCGCCAACGCCGGAATGTTCCGCGTCGATCCGGGCGATCCGAACAACAGCTTCCTCTGGA
>DASTON010000003.1:0-2752 GCA_035762525.1 Planctomycetota bacterium
ACCGGGCGATTCTCGATTCTGGATTCTCGATTGGGGAATCGGCGGACGGCTCACCCCATCTTGGATGAGGCTTCGCCGGCGATCGACTGAGTCGTGATCACTCATCAGGCTTCCCATCAAGGGTGCGCGCGATTGCTCAATTGAGGTTCGGGCAATTGAGGTTCGGGCAATCGAGAATCGAGAATCGAGAATCGGGGGTGGACCTCCTTGACTCCCGAATCTGGGTCCCTATAATGAGAAGCTCGTTTAGGACAAGAAGGACGTGGGAGGCGGGTGACCCCCGCCTTTTTTTATCCGATGAGTCGGCGTTGATTACCCCGGGTTCCCCTGTGTCGGACGGTCTCCGGCGGACCCCGGGTCGAGTTATTTATGAACGGCTCCGAACTGATTCGGATCGTGGACGCGATCCATCGCGACAAGGCGATCGATCCGGAGCTCATCTTCCACTCCATCGAGCAGGCGCTCTCCCAGGCCACCAAGAAGGCCCTTAACCTCGAAGAGGCCCCCGCGGTCACCATCGACCGCGCGTCGGGCGAAATCTCCGCCGTCGACCGCGGCATTCCCATCGACGCCTCGCTCCTGGGCCGCATCGCCTACCAGCAGGCGCGCCAGGTCTTCGTCCAGAAGCTCCGCGAGGCGGAAAGCGACACCGTCTACAACGAGTACGCCCACAAGAAGGGCGACATCGTCACGGCCTTCGTCGTCCGGTACGACGGCCCGCACCTCCTCTGCCGCATCGGCGAGCGGGCCGAAGCGACGATGCTCAAGACCGACCAGGTGCCGGGCGAGAACTACCGGATCGGCGGCCGGGTCCGGGCCTACGTCTCCGAGGTCGTGAAGCGGGGCACCCGCATCCAGATCTTCATCTCGCGCGCCCACGAGGATTTCGTCCGCCGCCTCTTCGAGCTCGAAGTGCCCGAGATCGCCGACGGCACGGTCGTGATCAAGAAGATCGCGCGCGAGGCGGGCTACCGGACCAAGCTCACGGTGACCTCGACCAACGACCGCGTCGACTGCCTCGGCGCGTGCGTCGGCGTCCGCGGCGCTCGCATCCGCAACGTCGTCGACGAGCTGAACGGCGAGAACGTGGACATCGTCCGCTGGAGCGACGTCCAGAAGGACCTCGTCCGCCACGCGCTCAAGCCGGCGGAAGTCGTGGACGTCGTCCTCAACGACGCGGGGCGCCGCGCGACCGTGTACGTGACGAAGGACGAGCTCTCCCAGGCCATCGGCAAGGGGGGGCGCAACGTCCGGCTCGCCTCGAAGCTCTCGGGATGGGAGATTGACATCTACGAGCTGGGTGCAGACAATCAGCCCTCTTCCACCCTGAAGGCGAGCGAAGCGAGTCCTTCAGGGCCCGCTGAGGCCCCTCCGGAGCCTCCCGCGGTCACGGAAATCAAGCCGGAGAGTACTGCCAAGAACAACGTGGAGTCTCCAAACTAGACCATGCGCGTCGCCGAACTGGCCAAGGACCTCGGGTACCGGGCCGCCGAGCTGGTCGAGATGGTCAAGGACCACGCGGTCGCCATCCCGATCGCCAATCCCCGCGGGGACATCGACGCCCGCTCCGCCGCCCAGATCCGGGCGAAGCTGCCGCACCGCCGCAACCTGAAGGGCGCGCTGGCGGACCTCTACACGAAGGTCGTCGCCGACCTCGCGGCGCAGGAAGCGGCCAAGCCGGAGCCCAAGCCCAAGCGCGAGAAGAAGGCGCCGGTCGAGGGCGAAGAAGCGGCGGCCCCGAAGAAGAAGGCGCCGAAGAAGAAGGCCGACGAAGCGACCGCGGCACCCGCTGAGGCCGGGACTAAGTCGAAGGAAGAAGCGGCGAAGGTCGAGGCGGCTAGTAAGCCCGCCTCCAAGAAGTCCAAGGCCGTGGAACTATTCCGGCTTGGCGCGGACCCGACCAAGACCGAAAAGCCGAAGCCCGCGCCGTCGACGGCCCACATCGGCCTCTCTCCCGAGGACCGCGCGGCTCTCCTGGCGCAGGCCAAGGACCCGCTGATCGACGTCGACAAGGTGATCGGCGTCGAGCACGAGGTGAGGACGCTGCGGGCCGCCGAGGCCGCCGCGCTCGACCGCGAGAAGGCGGTGCAGGAAGACAAGACGCACCGCCACGTCGTGGCGCGCTCGAAGCCCGCGCCGCCCCCGATGCGGCCCCCGACCCCGGCCGCGCGTTCGAATCCGCCTCCCGTGATCCGGCCCCGGCCGCGGATCACGCCCGTCATCCGTCCCGCGGTCAAGACTCCGGCGGTGCGGCCGGTCGTCGCTCCCATCGAGGAGCGGGAGATCGAGCTCACCGTCCCCATCACGATCAAGGAGTTCTGCGAGAAGCTGGGCATCAAGTCCGGCGCCGTGATGCGGAGCCTGATCGAAAAGGGCGCGATGGTCACGATCAACGCCTCGCTGAACGAGGAGCAGGTCATCGAGCTCGCGCTCCAGTTCAACCGGCCCAAGGTGAAAGTCGCTTCGAAGAAGTCGGTGGAGGATGTCGAGCTCGCGGCCTCCGCGGAAAAGGACAGGCCCGAGGATCTCGTGCCGCGGGCGCCGGTCGTGGTCTTCATGGGCCACGTCGACCACGGCAAGACGTCGCTCCTCGACAAGATCCGCAACACGAACGTCGCCCCCGGCGAGTCGGGCGGCATCACGCAGCACATCGGCGCGTCGAGGGTGATGACGAAAGACGGCAAGCCGGTCGTCTTCCTCGACACGCCCGGCCACGAGGCGTTCACGGCGATGCGCGCGCGCGGGGCGGCCG
>DASTON010000004.1:0-10524 GCA_035762525.1 Planctomycetota bacterium
CGGATTTCCGCGTCAACGGGAGGATCTTCGCGACGATTCACCCGAACCCCGAATGGGGCGTGGTCATGCTCACGCCGCGCCAGCAGAGGGACTTCGTGCGGTCCGATCCCGATGCATTCATCCGCGTGAATGGAGCCTGGGGGCGGGGCGGCGCGACGAAGGTCGTGCTGAAGGCGGTGAAGTCCGCGAAGTTGAGCGCCGCGCTGAAGCTGGCCTGGCTCAACAAGTCGCAGGCGGACTAGAAAACTCCCGCTTCGCGCGCCGCGTCATCAGCAAGGCGGCCGGCGTGCCGATGATGACGGCGAAGATCGCCAGGGCGGCCGCGACCTGCCCCAGCGAGGGATTCTTGATCTCGCTCCCCAGGCGCACCGTCATCTTTTCCGTGCCGGCCGCCAGGGCATAGGCAAATCCCAAGGCGAGCAGCCCGAGGCCCGCTCCGCTCACCCCCAAGGTCCACCGCCGCGCGGTCGGATGGTGCCGCCGAAGGTGGTATCCGGCCCAGAACCATAGGAGAAACGTCAGGTCCAGGTGGAGCCGATCGTTGAATATCAAGTCGAGCAAGATCCCGGAGATGGAGACACACCCCAGCACTTGGTAGTAGCGGCCGACGAAGTTCCCAATGTCCTTGATCATCGGATTGATGATATCGAGAGACTTCGCCCTTCGGACGTTGAACTTCGGATCACGTTGGACCTTGAACCCGGGACTCATTTCTCTTGATTGACACCGCGGGGGGAGGCCTACTACATGTGTAGCAGAGGAGCCGCGCCATGAAGATCGAAGCCGCGTCCGTCGAGGAGTACCTCGCGAAGCTGCCCGAGGACCGCCGCGCCGCGGTGCAGGCCGTCCGCGAGACGATCCTCAAGAATCTCGACTCCGGGTACCAGGAGAGCCTCCAGTACGGCATGATCGCGTACTGCGTCCCGCACTCGCTCTTTCCGCCGGGCTATCACTGCGATCCGTCCCAGCCGCTCCCGTTCGCGTCGCTCGGGTCGCAGAGGAACCACATGGCGGTCTACCTCATGAGCGTCTACGGCAACCCCGACCACGAGAAGTGGTTCCGCCAGGCGTGGGCGAAGACGGGCAAGAAGCTCGACATGGGGAAGAGCTGCGTCCGTTTCAAGAAGGTCGAGGACCTCGCGCTCGACGTGATCGGCGAGTCGATCCGGCGCGTGCCGGCGAAGGCGTACGTCGAGCACTACCAGAAGGCGCTGGCGATGATGGGGAAAAACCGCCCGAAGCCCACGGGCAAGAAGAAGCCGCCCAAATCGAAGAAGTGATTTCCGATTTGTGATTTGGGATTGCGGGCCCGAAATCTCAAATCGCAAATCTGCAATCGCCCTGTTGAATCGCAAGATCTTGGCATCCCGGTTATAGTGGTTGTCGGATGAGAGTTTGAATTCCTCGCCGCGTTCCTGAACTTCGTTTCACCCGCGGGGAATCTCTCTCATGAACCGTCACAAGCTCACCGACATCGGCCATCGCCGCCTGCCCTTCGCGAATCCGATCGGTGAAACCAAGATCGAGCGGCTGCTCGAACTCCTCCCGCTGCGTCCGGGCCATCGCGTTCTCGACATCGGCGCCGGCAAGGGCGAGTTTCTCCGGCGCGTCGTCCGGCGTCGCGGCGTCCATGCGACCGGAGTGGAGATCCGGGGCGACATCGCGCCACGATCGCGCGGCCGCCTGCGTATGGTCATTGAGGACGCGGTGAAGTACGTCCCCCCGAGGCCGTTCGACGTCGCGGCCTGCATCGGATCGACGCACGCGCTCGGGGGTTATCTGCCGACCCTCAAGGCTCTGAAAAAGTGGGTCACCCCCGGCGGCTTCATCGCGGTGGGCGAGGGATTCTGGATGAAGCGCCCGGCTACAGGCTACTTGAAGGCGCTGAAAAGCGATTCAAGCGAGTTCACCACGCATGCGGGCAACCTCGCCCGTGCCGAAGCGCTGGGGCTCTTGCCGATGTGGAGCGTCACCGCAACCCAGGACGAGTGGGACGAGTACGAGTGGACCTACTCATCCTCGATCGAAACCTACGCCGCCGATCATCCGGACGATCCGGATTCCAAGCCGATGCTCGACCACATCCGGGCGTGGCGTCGAGCTCGATTGAAGTGGGGCCGCGACACGCTCGGCTTCGGCCTTTATCTTTTTCGAAACGGACCCTCCCGATAAACTCCAGATATCATTTTGGAGGCCGGACATGATCACCGGAGTTCACGCGATCCTCTACGCGAAGAAGCCCGAGGCGACGCGGAAGTTCTTCAAGGACGTGCTCGGCCTGCCTTATGTGGATTCGGGCGAGGGGTGGCTCATCTTCGCGCTCCCGCCGTCGGAGATGGGCGTCCATCCGGTGATGGAAAGGGAGAGCCACGAGCTCTTCCTCATGTGCGACGACCTCAAGGCCACCGTCGCCGATCTCAAGAAGAAGGGCGTCAAGTTCAAGCCGAAGATCCACGACCAGCCGTGGGGGACGCTCATCACGATGAAGGTGCCCGGCGGGGGCGAGATGGGCCTCTACCAGCCGAAGCACGCCAGCCCGCCCAGGGGGTGAGGGGAAGATTGTGGATTGTAGATTGTGGATTGTGGATAGCCGAAACCGAGGAATGAGAATCAGTTCTTAGCCCGCGGGAGTCCGATCCGGTCGAGGAATTCCGACAGGTCCTTCAACCACTCCGCGCGGCGCAGGGCGATCAATTCGTTGTGGCCGACGCCCGAGTACTCCGCGAACCACTTCGGCTCGGGCGCCGCGGCGAAGATCTTCGCGCCGTGGGAGAACGGGACGATCTCGTCGTCCTTGCTGTGGACGACGAGCGTCGGGCACTTCGCCGCGCCGATCTTCATCACGCTGTTCATGTTCTCGCGCAGGAACAGCTTCGCGGGGAAGAGCGGGATGACGCGCGACGCGATGTCGGCGATCGACGTGAACGTGGATTGCACGACGAGGCCCCTGGCCGGGACCCGGTACGCGAGGTCGATCGCGCAGGCGCCGCCCAGCGACTTGCCGAAGAGGACGACGCGGTTCGGCGGTTCGCCGAGCCGCAGCGTGAGGTGCGCCCACGCGCCCTCGGCGTCGGCGAGGATGCCGGGACCGGACGGCGATCCGCCGCTCTTCCCGTATCCGCGATAGTCCACCGCGAACGTCGAGACGCCGATCTCGGCCAGCGCCTCGAGCACGTCGAGGCGGTCCGCGATGTTTCCCGCGTTGCCGTGAAAGTAGAGAAACGTGCAGCGCGGGTTGCGCGCCTTCGCGTGCCACGCGACCAGGCGCGTCCCGTCCGCGATCGTGAACTCCACCTCGTCGACCGGAATCGACGCCCGCTCCCGCGAAGCCCAGTCGCCGTCGGGATACCGGGTGGGGAAGAAGATGAAACGGTCGCCGAACACCATCGTGATCACCGCCAGGAGGACGAACGGAATCCCCAGACCCAAGCCGACCACCCGAAGGACTCGGAACATCACTCTACGAAACCGCTGAGCCTTTTCGGTCATCCACGTGAGTGTATCCGTGGCTTGGCTTCAAGCTCCATGCTCCGAAGCCCCCGGCTGGGCTGCGAGCTTCGAGCTCCGGAGCTGCTGGCTCGAAGCATGGGGCTTGAAGCCCAGCTGGAAGCAGGTAGCCAGAGGCTGGGAGCTTGAGTACCATCGGCGCGTGAACAAAGTTGCGCGATCGAAGTCGGGCATGGTCGTGGCCGCGCACCCGCTCGCGGCGGAGGCTGGCCGCGAGATCCTGGCCGAGGGCGGCACCGCGGTCGACGCGGCGGTCGCGGTCTCGCTCGCGATCGGCGTCGTCGAGCCGTTCGCGTCGGGCCTCGGAGGTGGCGGCTACCTGCTCGTCGCGCCGGCCGGCGATCCGACGAACACCGTGGCGATCGATTTCCGGGGCGTCACTCCTTCGATCCAGACCGAGGAGCACTTCTATCCCAAGGGCGCGACGCTGCCGTGGACTCCGAAGATCGGCCCTTCGTCCGCGACGGTCCCCGGACTGGGCCGCGCCCTCGATCTCGCGCTCAAGCGGTGGGGCACGATGCCGCCCGCCCGGCTGGCGCACAAGGCGATCGAACTTGCCGACGCCGGTTTCGAAGTCGGCGAGGTCTACGCCTACGTCTCCGGGCTGTTCGAAGGGACGATCCGGAGTTTTCCCGACGCGGCGCGGATCTTCCTGAAAGAGGGGCGCCGTTTTCGCGCGGGGGAACGGCTCGTCCAGAAGGACCTGGCCAAGGCGCTGAAGCGGATCGCGTCCGCGGGGTTCGAAGACTTGTCCACGGGAGAGATCGGACGCGCCATCACCGCCGCGGCCAACGCGACGGGGCCGGTGTGGGGCGCCTCCGACCTCGAAAAGTACGAAGTCAAAGTGCGGGCGCCTCTAGGCGGTGACGTCGCCGGCGCGCGGATCGCGACGATGGGGCCGCCCAGCCGGGGCGGCGCGGGAATCCTGGCCTCGCTCGCGCGATTCGAACGTCGCGGACTCGCGGGCCTCGGACACAACACGGAGCGGACGATCCCGTTCCTGGCGGAGACGTTTCGCGAGCTCTTCCACAAGCTCGAGCCCGTCATCGGAGATCCGGACGTGTTCGCGGTCGACCTCAAGTCGCTCGATCTCGCGCCGGCCGGGCCCGCGCCGGTTTCGGGTTCTCCCGGCACGACCCATTTCACGATCGTCGACCGCGCCGGCACGGTCGTGTCGATGAGCCAGACCATCGGCCACTTCTTCGGCTCGGGCGTGGTCGTGCCCGGGTGGGGGATTCTGCTCAACGACGACATCTCCGACATGGACCGCCGGCCCGGCGGCCGCAACAGCGTCGGGCCGTCGCGGCGCCCGGTGAGCAACATGGCGCCGACGATCGTCTTCAAGGGATCTCGACCCTGGCTCGCGCTGGGCACACCCGGGAGCCTCCGGATTTTCCCCGCGATGGCGCAGGTGCTGGCGAACGCTCTGCTCTACGGATTCGATCTCGAGAAGTCCGTCGCGGCGGGGCGCCTCCACTGGGAGGACGAGACGCTGTGGCTCGAGGGAGACATCGACGGCGAGGTGCGCCGGCGCGTGCGCGAGGCGTGGAACGGCCGCGTCGTCGAGCGCCGCCCGCGCGATCTCTTCTTCGGCGGCGTGCACGCGGTCTCGATCGAACCCGACGGGGTGATCACGGGCGTGGCGGATCCGAGGAGAGATGGTGTTGCGCTGGGGCTTTGAGTGTCAGCGAGGTATTGGCTCGCATCACGCATCACGAATCACGAATTACGGATTCCTTAAACTCGTTGGATTCGATCCGTGATGCGTGATGCGTCATGCGCCCCCGAGAGGAAACACACGAGCCACACGGAACGGGTCCTCCGGACCATCGCGACGAATCAACGCGATCTCGCGCGCCTCGTATTCGATCGGTGACCACGTCATTTGAAGCTTCGCCGGCAGTTCGGGCGGACCCTGGCCGACGCTCAGGTGGGGTCGGAATCCGCCGGGGAAACGGCCCACGTCGTCGAACTCCGGGAATCTCGCCTGCAACGCCGCCTGAAGCGCCCGCACCGTGTCCACGGGCTCGGGCTCGATCCACGCCGTCTTCGGCCCTGCGAAATAGTTGAACCGGGCGAGCGTCACGCGGAACGGCGCGACTCCCCGACACGCCGCTTCCAGCTCCGGTTCCGCCTCCGCGAACTTCTCCGCCGGGTGGAACGGGTAGAGAAGGGTGACGTGCGGCATCCAGCGCCGGACGTGCGCGTCGTGAACCTGCCGGATCGCCTGGATCGAACTCCAAAGGTCCTCGGGAGGAATCAGGACGACCGCGGTGTGGGGCGTCTTGCGGACGCGGACGGGGATCACTTCAGGAGATTCCGCGCGATTACCATCCGCTGGATCTCGGACGTCCCCTCGTAAATCTCGGTGATTTTCGCGTCGCGGAAGAAGCGCTCGACGCCGAACTCCTTCACGTAGCCGACGCCCCCGTGGATCTGCACCGCCTCGGTCGCGTGGCGGTTCACCATGTCCGCGGCGAAGAGCTTGGCCATCGAGGCCTCGACGATGTGGGGCTTCCCCTCGTCGCGAAGCCGCGCCGCGCGCAGGACGAGGAAGCGGCCGGCCTCGATATCCGTCGCCATGTTCGCGAGCTTCCACTGGATCGCCTGGAACTCGCCGATCGCCTTGCCGAACTGGCGGCGCTCCTTGGCGTACTTGATCGACGCGTCGAGGCAGGCTTGCGCGATCCCCACGGCCTGCGCCGCGATCCCGATGCGCCCTCCGTCGAGCGTGGTCATCGCGACCTTGAACCCCTCGTTCTCGTTCCCGAGCAGGTTGGCCGCCGGCACCCTGCAGTCCTGGAACGCGAGTTCCGTGGTCGTCGATCCGCGGATGCCGAGCTTGGACTCGTGCTTGCCGACGGAAAGGCCTTTCGCGCCCCGCTCGACGAGGATCGCGCTGATCCCTTTCGTCTTGAGCGACGGATCGGCGTGCGTCCGGGCGAAGACGATGAAAATGTCGGCGATGCCGCCGTTCGTGACGAAGTTCTTGGTCCCGTTCAGCACCCAGTGGCCGTCCTGCCGGGTGGCCGTCGCGCGCAAGGCGCCCGCGTCCGACCCCGAGCCCGGCTCGGAGAGCGAGTACGCGCCGATCAGCTCGCCCTTGGCGAGGCGCGGGAGCAGCGACTTCTTCTGGGCCTCGGTGCCGAACCGGATGAGGGGGCTCGTGAAGAGCGAGTTGTGGACCGACATCGTGACGCCGGTCGAAGCGCACGCGCGGTTGACTTCCATCTGGACGAGGGCGAGGCAGAAGTTGTTCAACCCGCTCCCGCCGTAGTCCTCGGGCACGAGCATGCCCATGAACCCGAGCTCGGCCATCTGCGCGAGGACCTCGCGCGGAACCGAGCCGTTCTTGTCGAATTCCGCGGCGCGGGGCTTGAGGACGCGGTCGGCGAAGTCGCGGGCGGTCTGCTGGACGAGCCGTTCGTCTTCGGAAAGATCGAAGTTCATCGGGAGGGGCAGGATAGCGCGGTCGCCGGGATCAGACAAGCTCAAGCGAGAGGGCGAGGCCATTGCCGCCGCCCATGCAGAGCGTCGCCAGCCCGAGCTTCAGCTTCCGGTCCTGGAGCGCGTGGAGGAGCGTGACGACGATGCGCGCGCCGCTGCAGCCGATGGGGTGGCCCAGCGCGACCGCGCCGCCGTGGACGTTGACGCGGGCGGGGTCGAGCTTCATCTCGCGGATGAGCGCGACGGTCGAGCCGGCGAACGCCTCGTTGATCTCGACGAGGTCGGCGTCGCCGGGCTTGAAGCCGGTCTTTTTCTGGAGATTCTTCACCGCCTCGAGGGGCGCCGCCATGACCCACTTCGGCTCGACGCCTCCCGCGGCGTAGCCGGTGATTCTCGCGAGCGGCTTCGCTTTCCGGCGCGCGACCTCGTCGCCGGACATGAGGACGAGCGCCGCGGCGCCGTCGTTGATCGTCGAGGAATTGCCCGGGGTGACGAGCCCGTCCGGCTTGAACGCGGGCTTGAGCTTCGCGAGCTTGTCGATCGACGCGTCGTCGCGCGGCCCTTCGTCCGCCTCGACGAGCCGGGCGTCGCCCTTCTCCCCTTTCGACTCTACCGCGACGATTTCGCGCTTGAACTTCCCTTCGCGCGTCGCGGCCGCCGCCTTCCGGTGGCTGCCGAGGGCGAACTCGTCCATGTCGGCGCGCGTCACGCCGAACTTCTCCGCGACGAGCTCGCACGTGACGCCCATGTGGAAGTCGTTGTAGCCGTCCCAGAGGCCGTCGTAGATCATCGCGTCGATCATCTTCGAGTGGCCGAGGCGCGAGCCGCGGCGCGCGTCGGGGAGGAGGTACGGCGCGTTCGACATGCTCTCCATCCCGCCCGCCGCGGCGATCTCGAGATCGCCCGCCTTGATCGCCTGCGCGCCCGCGATGATCGCGCGGAGGCCGGACCCGCACACCTTGTTGACGGTGACGCTGCCGATCGAGGGGGGAAGGCCCCCGTAGATGGCGGCCTGCCGGGCGGCGTTCTGGCCGAGGCCCGCCTGCAGGACGCACCCCATGATGCACTCGCCGACGTCGTCGGCGGAAATGTCGGCCCGCTTGACCGCCTCGCGCAGCGCGATCGCCCCCAGCCTCGGCGCGGGAAGAGAGCTGAGGCCTCCCAGGAACCGTCCGATGGGAGTTCTGACAGCGGAGACGATAAAGACGTCAACCATGACGGAATACTAACACCCGAAGTTTCTCGATTCTCGATTTTCGATTCTCGATTGAGGAATCAAGGGCACAAACCAGAGTCGTGGATGAGCCGTTTGAGCGCGTCTTGCCGGTTGTCGCGGTCGTCAGTCTGCCTTCCCTTCCAACTCTGCGAGCTGCTCGCGAGTCCAGTCAAGAAACCCGGAGACATCCACAGCCTCGTCTTTCTCCACTCGCTTGGATATCATTGTCAGCGCATTGAACTGGATCGTCGAGTCCCGGAATCGGAGTGTCGGGTCAGTTCCATACTCATCCGTGACCATGACCCAACGCAACGGAAGCTCATCAGCAAGCACATCCCCGAGCACAACGCCAAGACACTGCAGCTCGTAAGTCTGCGACTTGGCAAATGCCCTGTCATCCAGGAGGCGTTGCAACACCGCCAGGTCCGCCGTGGTCTTCGTGAGGCCCGGCGTGCCAAATCGCTGCCTGGCGGCGGTCGCAATTACGGAGCGCTGCCGCTCCAGCCGCGAAACATCATCCTTCGCCAACTCCGTGAATTTGGATGTCACCGGTGAGCCTCCGTCATTCTTGGTACAACCGGGCAATGTGCGAGGCTACTCGGCAGATCGGCTGAGGCGCGGACTATCTTCGGACTTCAATTCCGGCTTGTCCCGAGCAGCTCCTGAAAGGAATCGGGCAATCGAGAATCGAGAATCGAGAATCGGGCTTAGTAGCCTCCGCCCTGCGCGTTCTTGCGCATTCTCAGTTGCGTCAAGGTCAGCAGCACTTCGTTCAGCAGGTGGTTGTCGGGTTCGAGCTTGAGGCCCTTGTTCAGCCAGCCGATCGCCTCCGTGTAGTTCAGCTCCGTCGCCCACAGGCGGCCCAGCCGGTAGCACGTGCGGACGATCCACCCGTCGATTTCCTTCTCGTGGTCCTTCGCCGCCTTGATCATGTTGACGTCGTTGGACTTCTCGAGCCGCTCGCACAGCGTGCGCGCCGCCGTCAGCTTGGCGTCCGACACCTTCCACGCCTTGTCCGCCTTGGTGAGATTCGCCTTGGCTTCCCAGTCCAGCCCCTCGTTCCACGCCGTCCGGGCGTCGACGACGAGGTCCTGGGACTTCTTGAAGTCCGCCTTCTCGGCGTTCTCGGCGGCCTTCGCGAGCTCGTCTTCCTTCCTGCGCTTCTTCTCTTCAAGCTCCGCCTTCTTCGCCTCGTTGTCCTTGGCGACTTCCGCGGCGAGCTTGTCGAGCTCCTTGCGCGCCTCCTCGGCGTACGGCGTGTCCGTGTACTTCTCGGTGAGCTGCTTCAGGAGGTCGAGCGCGTCGGCGTACTTCCTCTCCGCGCCGAACCGTTTCGCCCGCTCGAACTTCGACCGGGCGTCCTCGCTCCGCATCTCCTCCTTGGCGCGCTTCGCACGGTCCTTGTACTTGGCGTCGAGGGCGGCCGCCTTGTCGTACTCCTCGCCGGCGAAGGGGTAGAGCCCGTTCGTCTTGCAGTAGTCGCCCAGCGTCCAGTGCTCGTCGGCGTTCTTCGGATCGATGCGCGCCGCGCGGTCCTTGTAGACGGAGGCGGGGTGGATCTGGCTGAGGTCGAGGGTCATCTGCTTGCCGTCCTTGGTCGTGAACTCGATCGTCGTCTCGGTGACGTTGACGATCTTCCCCACGAGCAGCGTGCTGCCTTCGCCCTTGAGCTCGAGGACGTCGTATTGGGGCTTGTCTTGCGGCGTGACCGCCACGAGGAGCGCGATCGTCATCACGAGAGACATAGCCACCCCCGAAAGTAACCGCCGACTCCCGCCGCCTTAGATACGACGCCGGAGAAGGCGCTGTTCCGGCAAGGCCGAAAAGCAATCGACGGCCCGCCCTGAAGGCAAGCGAAGCGCATCCTTCAGGGCCCGCCGCTGTAGATTATACGCCGGTTCGAGGAGCCCGCTTCCCTGCACCTATGGCACGTATTGCTTCAACAGCGGTCGCGCTTCCGGAATTCCGGGTCACCCAGAAAGAAGCCCGGGACGCCTGCGCGAAGCATTTCCTGGGGCATCCGAGGCTCCTGGCGCTTCTAGAAGTGTTCGATCACTCCGGAGTAGGGGATCGGTTCCTTTCGTATCCGGTCCCTTACTACTTCGAGGATCGTCCGTTTTCGAAGCGGAACGCCGACTACGTGGAGCAGGCGGTGCGGCTGGGGGGCCGGGCGGTCCGGGAGGCCCTGGATCGCGCGCGGATCCGGCCCCGGGACGTGGATCAGTTCTACTTCACGACCACGACGGGGCTCGCGACGCCGAGCGTGGACGCGCTGCTCGCCTCGGAGCTGGGATTCCGACGCGATTGCCAGCGCAACCCGCTGTTCGGGATCGGGTGCGCGGGCGGAGCGGCGA
>DASTON010000005.1:0-6599 GCA_035762525.1 Planctomycetota bacterium
ACTTCGAGCACTACCTCGAGATCATCTCCCTGTGCGGCGAGCAGGGGTACGCGAAGGCGATCCGCCTGCCGAAGGGGCTCGAGGCGCGGCGCGAGTCGTACGTCCTCAAGATTTACAGACCCAAGAAGGCCCTTCCGCCGCTTCATTTCAGGGGGCAGAAGCTGGCCGTCCCGGGAAGCACGGTGATTCCGAAGCTCAACATCCGGATCGAGGCGGAAGTGCTCGAGGGCAAGATCATCGGCCTGAAGGATTACATCCGGAACAAGGACTACACCGAGGAGATCCTGGACCTGGACAAGATCCAGGGCCCCCTCTCGGTTCGCGTGCGCAAGACCGGGGACACGTTCAACCCCCTCGGGGCGCGCGGGCGCACGAAGCTCAAGAAGTTCTTCATCGACGCCAAGGTCCCGAAGACGATGAGGGACCGCGTCCCGCTCGTGAGCGACAAGGACCGCATCCTCTGGGTGGTGGGGTACCGGCTCGCGAACGACGTGCGGATCACCGACGACACGAAGAAAGTGCTGAAGCTGAAAGTCAGCCGGGTGACCGAGGGGGGGAGCGCGTGACGACGACCCTGGAGTACGCCGCCGAACGGGAGCGGATGGTGCGGGAGCAGCTCGAGAAGAAGGGGATCCGGAACCCGCGCGTGCTCGACGCGTTCCGCGCGGTCCCGCGGCACCAGTTCGTCAATCCCGCGGACGAGGCCTCGGCCTACGAGGACCGGCCGCTGGCCCTCAGGGAAGGCCAGACGATTTCGCAGCCGTACATGGTCGGCCTCATGACCGAGGCGCTCGACGTCTCGCCCGGCCACCGGACGCTCGAGGTGGGGACCGGCTCCGGGTACCAGGCCGCCATCCTCGCGGAGCTCGGGGCCCGCGTGCACACGGTCGAGCGGCTGGAGGAACTCTCGAGCGAAGCGCGGCGGCGCCTGGAGCGCGCCGGCTACCCGGACATCCGCTACCGCGTGGGAGACGGCACGCTGGGATGGCCCGAAGAGCCGCCGTTCGACCGGATCATGGTGACGGCGGGAGCGCCGGACGTGCCGATCGGACTCCTCGCGCGCCTGGCCGAAGGGGGCGTCCTCGTCGTGCCGATCGGCGACGACCGCGTGCAGGAACTCGTAAGATTCCGGCGGGGGGGAGGGCGCGTGTCGCGCGACCGCCTCTGCCGCTGCAGCTTCGTGAAGCTCATCGGCGCCGAGGGTTGGCCCGAGAACTAGGAAAGCTCCCAGCTTCCGGCTCCCAGCTCCCAGCTGGGCTTCGAGCTTCGAGCTCCGACCCTGATGGTGAATGAAGAGGCGTCACCCTTGCGCCAGAAGCCGGCGGCCTGCGAATCGTCTGGTATGCCTGCGCCTTTGCCATTTCGATCGGCGCGTTCCTGCTCGTCCTCAACCTCATCCTGCGGCATCACGCCGATTCCCAGCGCCACACCTGTCGGGTCGTCCTGAGCCAGATCGAGTTGATGCTTCAGCAGCATGGGCAGGACCACGGCTTGACTGGCGAATTGAGCCAGGTCTTCAAGGATGGGCGTCCGCTCCTGGATCCTTGGGGCCATCCGTTCGTTTACGAGGTTGTACCCAAATGGAGATACAAGCTGTATTCCGTCGGCCCGAATGGGATCGATGAGAACGGCAAAGGCGACGACATCTCCAACGAGAATTGACCGCCCTTCGCAGTCTCCCAACGTCTTGAATACAGATGCACAGTCTCGTGGGTGCTCTTCTGCTTCTGGCGATCGGCCAGGATTCATCTGAAGTCGAAGCGCTGATCCGGAAGCTTGGCGCCTCGGACATCGCGGAGCGGGAGGCGGCTTCCAAAGCGCTCGTCGAGCGGGGCCAATCGGTCCGGCCGTTCCTGGACGAGGCGGTCCGGGGACCGGATGTTGAACTCGCGGCCCGGGTGAAGGCCATCCTCGCCCTGCTGGATCGTCACATCGACGCGCTCGCCATTGTGCTCGAGAGGATCCGGAAGGATGCCGGCGACTCCTACCAGCGGATGCTGCGTGATTCCGCGCACGCCCTGCGAATTGCCTGTGAGGGATGGGACTTGGAAGTCATCTCCGCCTCCCTCGAAAAGCAGGGGCTTACCGCCCGAGTGCGCGAATACGTCCATCATGAAGTGAAGGAGTATCTGGCGAAGGCGGGAGCCTACGTGTCGCCTTCGGGCATCCGTCACGACCTTGTCCTCAAGATCGAGACGGGACCCCGGACGTCGAAAACTGAGCCCACGAAGACCGTCATCAAGGGAACCAGCATCGTTCTGGTGGCACGTCCGCTCATCGATTTCGCCGCCGCGGCATCAATGCCATATCCGGACAAGACGATTCTTCGCCTCGCCTTCGAGCACGAGGCCACTCTGGCGGCGGCCCAGTCCTATCCGATCCTGCAGGAAATCGAAGTCAAGTACGTGTTGAGGCCGTTCAGCCACCGCGACGACGAGCTCTCTTGGGGCTTCTACGTCACATTCCGATTGGCGACTCGCGCCAATACGGCCGGGCAGGATTGGACCTATTGGGCGGTAAGCGGTTTCGATCCTCCCGAAACGCGGGCGGGGGAAAGGCAGGACTCGGGCTTTGTGTCGGCGGATACTCTCGCGTCCTTCGAAGGCAGCCAGGTCAGCGGGTGGCAGAAGGGCACGGGGCAGATGTCCCGCGCCTTGAATCGCGTGAAGAACGGAGAAGAAGAGGCCAAGCGGGAAAGCGCGAAGCCCGCGGAGGTTCGAAGCGCGGGAGATGTCAAGGCGCTGCCCGAAACTACGGCGTCTATTTGGGTTCGGGACTCGGAGTTTCTCCCGGAGGACTGCGCGGAACTGATCCGATTCACCGGTTTACGCTCTCTGGAGTGGTCGGGCCGTCAGCCGATTATCATCTCGCAATCTGCCTACGAGCACTTCGCCAAACTGAAAACGCTCGAGGAAATCGAACTCGTTTCTCACGGCGAGCCCTCCGACGAATGCCTCCGGCTTCTCTCCGGACTTTCGAAGCTGAAGAAGATCAAGTTGACCTCAACGGCTCAGGTCACGGACGCGGGGGTCGCTCATCTCGCCGGCCTGCCGGAATTGACGGAGCTCAGCCTGTGGTGGCCCGAAGGACTGACGGACGACTCGTTGAAGCGGTTAGGGGAACACAAGAAGTTGGAGACCTTGCACCTGTGGGGCTCCAAGAGAATGACCGACCAGGGCCTGGAGGCCCTTTCCAAGTCGAAGACCCTCAAGACCCTGACGCTGAGTCACAGCCGGGCGATCACAAATCGAGGATGGGCTCATCTGGAAAAACTCACCTCATTGCAATCGTTGACGCTCGGGTGCACGTCGCTCGATGACTCCGGCCTGGCCGCGATCGGCAGAATCCAGGGCCTGGAGGATCTCTCCTTCGAGTACTTGAGGGAGCTGACCGACGCCGGGCTGGTGCAGCTCAGGGGTCTGAAGCAGCTTCGGCGACTCCATCTCTTCGATTGCCCGGGCATTTCAGCGGAAGGGCTCAAGAAGCTTCAATCCGCCCTGCCGGGGAAGTACAAGCTGGACTAGAGCCTGCCAATATTGCAGTCACTCCGATTCCGGTGAATGAAGTTCGTAACTATGTGCGGTACATACTGTTACAGCCCCATCGCGGTCGTGACGTGGCACAGCCCTTGCGATTCAATAGCTCATGAAGCTCGATAAGTACACCCGCAAGGCGCAGGAGGCGCTCCAGGCCGCGCACTCGCTCGCGCAGGAACGCGCGCACCAGGAGCTCGCGCCCGTCCACCTCTTGTCCGCGCTTCTGGACTCCGAGGAAGGGCTCGCCGCGCCTGTCCTCGAACGGATCGGCGCGAATGTTCCCGCGCTGCGCGAGCAGGTTGACGCCGACCTCAACCGCCAGCCGTCGGTGTCCGGCGGCGGCGAAAACATCTCGCTCTCGGGCAAGCTCAACCGCGTCCTCACCGAGGCCGAAAAAGAAGCCAAGGCCCTGAAGGACGAGTATGTCTCCGTCGAGCACCTGCTCCTGGCCCTCGCGCCGCTCTTCGCGCTCGACCGCAAGCGCCTCCTCGAGGCGATCAAGGAGTTCCGCGGCGCCCAGAAAGTCGACAGCCCAGACGCGGAATCGAAGTACAAGGTCCTCGAGAAGTTCACGCGCGACCTCACCGCCGACGCCGAAAAGGGGAAGCTCGACCCCGTCATCGGCCGCGACGACGAGATCCGCCGCGTTATGCAGATCCTCTCGCGCCGCACGAAGAACAACCCCGTGCTCATCGGCGAGCCCGGCGTCGGCAAGACCGCGATCGTCGAGGGCCTCGCGCGGCGCATCGTCTCCGGCGACGTGCCCGAAGGCGTGAAGGGGAAGCGCGTCCTGTCGCTCGACATCGGCTCCCTCATCGCCGGCACGAAGTTCCGCGGGGAGTTCGAGGAGCGCTTCAAGGCCCTGTTGAAGGAAGTCGCGGCGAACGAGGGCAAGATCGTCCTCTTCATCGACGAGCTCCACATGATCGCCGGCGCGGGCGGCGCGGAAGGCGCGGCCGACGCGGCGAACATGATGAAGCCGCTCCTGGCGCGCGGCGAGCTGCGCGTCATCGGCGCGACGACCCTCGCCGAGTACCGCAAGCACATCGAGAAGGACGCCGCCCTCGAGCGCCGGTTCCAGACGCTCTTCGTCGAGGAGCCGGGCGTCGAGGACACGATCGCGATCCTCCGCGGCCTGAAGGAACGCTACGAGGTCCACCACGGCGTGCGCATCTCGGACGCCGCGATCGTCGCCGCCGCGACCCTTTCCAGCCGCTACATCAGCGGCCGGTTCCTCCCCGACAAGGCGATCGACCTGGTCGACGAGGCGGCCGCCGCGCTCCGGATGGAGATCGAGTCGATGCCGCTCGAGATCGACCTCGTGGAGCGGCGCATCATGCAGCTCCAGATTGAAGAGCAGGCGCTCAAGCGCGAGACCGACCTCGCCAGCGCGGACCGGATGGCGAAAATCCAGAAGGAGCTCGCGTCCCTCCGCGAGGAGTCCGCGAAACTCAAAAGCCGCTGGCAGACGGAAAAAGCCGAGATTTCGGCCCATCGCCAGATGAAAGAAACGATAGAAGCGAAACGGACCGAGGCCGAGAAGCTGAAGCGGGCGGGCGACCTCGAAGGCGTCGCGCGCATCCAGTACGGCGAGATCCCGAAGCTCCAGAAGGAGCTCGAGGCGCGCCAGAAGAAGCTCGACGCGCTCGCCGGCTCGCGCCTTCTCACCGAAGAGGTCACCGACGAGGAGATCGCCAAGGTCGTCGCGAAGTGGACCGGCATCCCGGTCTCGCGGATGCTCGAGGGCGAAGTCCAGAAGCTCCTCCACATGGAGGACCGGATCCGCGACCGCGTCGTCGGCCAGGAGGAGGCGGTGCGCGCGGTGAGCGACGCGGTGCGCCGGTCGAAGGCGCGCCTCGGCGATCCGAACAAGCCCGTCGGCACGTTCCTGTTCCTCGGCCCGACGGGCGTGGGCAAGACCGAGCTCGCGAAGGCGCTCGCGGAATTCCTTTTCGACACGGACCAGGCGGTGGTCAGGATCGACATGAGCGAGTACATGGAGAAGTTCGCGGTGTCGCGCCTCGTGGGCGCGCCGCCGGGTTACGTCGGATACGACGAGGGCGGCGCGCTGACCGAGGCGGTCCGGCGCCGTCCGTACGCGGTCGTGCTCTTCGACGAGACGGAGAAGGCGCACCCCGACGTCTTCAACCTGCTGCTCCAGATTCTCGACGAGGGGCGGCTGACCGACTCGCAGGGCCGGACGGTGAACTTCCGCAACACGATCATCATCCTGACCTCGAACATCCCGGTCGACCGCGACAACCCGCTCCGCGAGCTCCGGAAGCACTTCCGGCCGGAGTTCCTCAACCGGATCGACGAGACGGTCATCTTCCGCTCGCTGAGCGAGGACGACATCGAGAAGATCGTCGACATCCAGGTGCGGTACCTCCAGGCGCGGCTGGCCGAGCGGAAGATCGCGCTCTCGCTCTCGAAGGAGGCGCGGGAGCAGCTGGCCAAGGAGGGCTACGACCCCGCGTTCGGCGCTCGCCCCCTGAAGCGGCTGATCCAGAAGAAGCTGGAGAACCCGCTCGCGTTGGAAATCCTCGCCGGCAAGTTCAAGGAGGGGGACACGGTCGAGGTGAAGCTCGCGAAGAAGGACGAGTCGTTCGTGTTCGCCGCGGCGAAGTAACCTTCAGACGAACCAGGTCGAACGTCACCCCGATTGCTGCTGCATACCTGGTCAGGGTATCCAGCGTCGGGCTGTGGATCTCGGCCTCAAGCCTTGCGACCACCGGTTGAGGAGCTTTCATTCGTCTTGCCACCATCGCTTGGGTCAAGCCCGCGGCCTTTCGGGCGGCCACGAGCTTCCTCAGCAACCCGAAGGCCTCCTCCTCAACGCCCCGTGCAATCGCTTCGTCGGCGCGCCGTTCCGCGGACGACCGGTGATCCACATCGAGCCACATCTTCCATTTGCGGCTCCAAACCATGTCCGGTCCGGGCTTTCGTCTGCGATCGTAACGGTTCATAGGTTCTCAGAAAGCGGTGATGACAAACACGGCCTTTCCCGACGCGCCGGGCTCAAGAGCTTCAAAGACCTCCACATGCTTCCAGACGATTTTGATC
>DASTON010000006.1:0-3831 GCA_035762525.1 Planctomycetota bacterium
CCCTGCGCGCCCTGACGCGGATCCACGAGGCGAACGCCGCGTTCTTCCGCGGCCAGATCATCATCGCCATGACCGAGGGCGCGATCGTCTTCGTCGTCCTGACGATCCTCGGCGTCGACCTGTCGTTCTTCCTCGGGATCATGTACGGCTGCCTCGCGATCATCCCCTACGTCGGCGTGATCTCGGTGTTCAGCGTCACGTCGCTCCTGGTGCTCGCGGACCAGGGATTCGGCGGGACGTTCTACGGCGTGGTGGCGCTCTTCCTCTCGATCCAGCTCCTCGAGAACCTGGTGCTCCAGCCGCTCATCCTCGGCAAGAAGACCGGCCTCCACCCCATGGCGATCATCATCTCCTTGTTCGTATTCGCGGACCTCTTCGGCTTCCTCGGGGTCCTGCTCGCGGTGCCGCTCGCCTCGATGACGATCATCCTCGCGCAGGAATACCTGATGCCGTTCCTGAGGGAGGGGGAGAAGACGGGCGACACCGCGACCTACAAGCTGCCGATGGGATCGCCGCCGAAACCGGGGCCGTAGTTACTCGGAAAGCTGGCCCGCGGATTCCGGTGCCTCGCCCACCGGCTTCACGACGAGCGCGTCGAGAACCCTGCCGACCGACAGATCGGCAAAGAGCACGTGGCCCCCGCCGCGGGGGTGATTCCCCTCGAGATCTCCTCCGACAACCTCCGGCCGGGACGGCGGCGAGGCGGCCGGAATCCTGGGCCCGCGATAGTCGATGGTCTTCACGTCCGACATCAGGCGGGCGTACGCCTCGGGTTCCAGCGCGGCCAGGTCGAGCGGCTGGACGCCGCGCACCGGGCAGCCGAAGGGGTTGAGGCCGCCGAAGCGGACGATCCAGGACTCCTTGCCCCCGATGACGTTCGTGAATTTGTCCTGGCGGACTTCCTGCCAGAATGCCCGCCCCCCCGTCGTCCGCTCGTCATCGGACTTGAGCCGGTCCCACGCCAGCTGGCCCAGCTTGCGAAGATTGTTCCGGCAGTACGTGTCGCGCCCGCGATCGCGCGCGCCCGACGCGACCACGACGAGGACTCCCCCCGCGACCGCCGCCAGCACGAGCGCGATTCCGATCTTCGCCATGTGGCGCGATTATGAACGATGGGTTGCCGCCGTCAAGGGAGCTCCCAGCTTCAAGCTCCCTGCTCCCGGCTAAGCTGCAAGCTCCACGCCAAAATCCAACAGCTCCGGAGCTTCGCAGCTGGAGGCCCAGCTGGGAGCTTCGGAGCAAGCAGCTTGAAGCTCGCACAAGGAATCGACGGAGCCCCGTCATCGGTCATCGTCTGGTAATATCGACCCATGCCCGAGGAAACGCCCGAGACGCTCGCGCAGATCCTCGCGGACGAAGGCCTGGAGCCGGCGCAGCTTCGCGAGATCCTCGATCCCATCCATCCCGTCGATCTCGCCGAGGGCGTGGGCGACCTCCCCCCGGACGACCAGGCGCGCGTCCTCGAAGCCCTCGATCCCCCGCGCGCGGCCGCCGTCCTCGAGGCCATTCCCTCCGAGATGCGCGCCGCGATCATCGACCGCGCCGGCGAGACCCGGCTGATGGGCGTCATCGACGCGATGTCGCCCCAGGCGGTCGCCGAGATCATCGACCACCTCCCCGCGCACAAAGAGCGCGCGATGATCTCCAAGCTCGACGAAGGACAGCGCGAGGAGATCGAGGACCACCTGCAGTACGCCCCCAAGACCGCCGGCGCCAAGATGACCCGGAATTACGTCGAGGTCCCCGAGAATTTCACGGCGGGCCGCGCGCTGCGCGCCATCCAGGGCGCGGTCAACACCGAGACGGTGTCGAACCTCTACGTCGTCGACGACAACGGTCACATCGTAGGCGTGTGCGGGCTCGGCTCCCTCATGACCCATTCGCCCGAGACGCCCCTCTCCGAATTCATGCGGCGCGAAGTCCACTTCGTCGGCGTCACCGTCGACCAGGAGGAAGTCGCGCGGATGGCGCGCAAGTACCGCCTGAAAGCGGTGCCCGTCGTGGACAACCAGATGCGGCTGCTCGGCGTCGTGACGCTGAGAGACCTGATCGAGGTCGTCCACGAGGAGGCGAACGAGGACGTCCTGCACGTGGCCGGCGCCGCCAGCGTCCACCCGGTCCACAGCGGAGTGCTGACCCGCGTTCGAGGTCGCCTGCCGTGGCTAGGCGTGGCGATGGCGTTTCAGCTCGCCCTGAGCTGGGTCATGATGGGGTTCCACGATACCCTGTCGATTGTCGCGCTCACCTTTTTCATCCCCGTGATCATGGCGATGGGCGGCAACGTCGGTCTCCAGTCGTCGACGACCGTGGTTCGCGGCATCGCGACCGGAGACATCGCCGCCGGCCGGATGATGCGGGTCGTGGCGATGGAATCGCGCGCGGGCGTCCTCATCGCCGTTCTGTGCGGCGTGGTCACCGGCCTGACCGCCTGGCTCATGCATCTCTCGCAACCCACGGCGGTCCGGCTCTCGGTGATCGTGACGGTTTCGATGATCGCCAGCATCGCGTTCGCCGGGGTGATCGGGTCGGCCATCCCCTTCATCCTTCACCGCATGAAGCGCGACCCCGCGGTTGCCTCGGGGCCGTTCATCACGTCCCTGCTCGACATCGTCAACGTCACGATCTACCTGACCCTCGCCTCCGTGTTGCTGGCACGAACGGTGCACGCCGCATGATCGTGGGGGCGATCGACGTCGGGTCCAACTCCGTCAAGTTCCTCGTCGCGTCCGTCAACCGCGGCCGCGTCACGCCGCTGGCTCAGCGGTCGGCGATCACGCGCCTCAGCGGCGGACTCGACCGGACCGGCTCGATTTCGCCGGCGGCGCAGGATCGGACGATCCGGGCGATCCGCGGATTCCTGCCTCTTATCGCCGGATTCAAGCCGGATCGCACCGTGGCGGTGGCCACCGAGGCCCTGCGCGTTGCGCGCAACGGGCGGTTGTTCGCGAAACGCTGCTCCCGGGAAACCGGCGTTCCGGTCCGGATCATCTCGTCGCGGGAAGAGGCGAGAATCTCGTTCCTGGGGGCGACGGCCGCTCGCAGGGAGCCACGTCTCGCGGCGATCGACATCGGCGGCGGGTCGACCGAAGTGATCTACGGAAAGCCGGGGAAACTCGAGATCGACGTCAGCGTGCCGCTGGGGGCGGTGCGGCTGACGGAGAAGCACCTGCACACCGATCCGCCGACGCTCGCGGAGCGGTTGATGATGCTCAAGGAGGTCCACGACGGGCTGTCGGCGCTGCCCCAAGGTCTGATCCGAGCCGCGAACCGGTCGGGGACGGTGCTGGGGATCGGGGGAACGTGCGTCACGCTCGCCCGGATGGTGCGGCCGAACGGCAAGCCGGACGGCCGCCGCGTGTCGCTCGCCGAGCTCGAGTCCGTGCTGGAGAAGATCGCCGACCTGCCGCTGGCGAATCGGAAGCGCGTCCCGGGCATCGACCCGGAGCGGGCGGACATCCTCATCGGGGGCGCCCGCATCCTCGTCGAGGCCCTGAGGGTGTTCGAAGTGGACGCGTTCATCGCCACGCCGCAGGGCCTTCGCTGGGGCGTGGTGTTGGATCAATGAATCGGGCTTCCTCTGGCCCTATAATCCCCATTCCATGAACATCGTCCTCAACGGGGAGCGCCGCGCTTTCGACGCCGGCACCACCGCGGCCGATCTGCTCAAGGATCTCGAGCTCGAGGGCAAGCCGGTCGCCCTGGAGCGGAACGGCGAGACGGTGCAGAAGTCCAAACTCAATTCAACGGAGCTTTCGGAAGGTGACAGGATCGAGATCGTCACATTCGTCGGAGGCGGATAAGATCCGATTCTCGATTCTCGATTCTCGATTG
>DASTON010000007.1:0-4565 GCA_035762525.1 Planctomycetota bacterium
GAAGCGAAGCGGCTGGCCGAGGCCGGCTACCAGGAGATCGTTCTCACGGGCGTCCACGTCGGGTCGTTCGGCAAGGACGTCGCGGGCCGGAGCCTGATTCCGGACCTGGTGGAACGGTTGCTGGACGTCCCAGGGTTGGCGAGGGTGCGGCTCTCGTCGATCGAGGCCAACGAGGTCGACGATCGCCTGATCGACGCCCTGCGTAACAGCGGCGGGCGTTTCTGTCCCCACCTTCATCTCCCGCTCCAGTCCGGCGACGCGGACGTCCTGCGCGCCATGAGGCGGCGCTACAGTCCGGACCAGTTCCTTCGGACGGTCGACCGGATTCGCGCGAAGATCGACGAGCCTTCGTTCACGACCGACGTGATCATCGGCTTCCCCACGGAGACCGACGCGGCGTTCGAGAACACGATGGATCTGTGCCGCCGCGTCGGCTTCAGCCGGATCCACATCTTTCCTTACAGCCACCGGCGCGGAACCGACGCGTCTTCGCTGCCGGACCTTCCGACGGCGGTGAAGAAAGCCAGATACGCGTCCTTGCAGGAGCTGGCGTCCGGCTTGACGGAGTCGTACGCCTCGAGGTTCGTCGGCCGCGACGTCGAGGTCCTCGTCGAAGAGCCGGGACGGGGATACACGGAGCGTTATCTTCGGGCGACGGTCCCCGCGGGACGCGCGAACGAGATCGTCCGCGCGCGCGTCCTCGCGGTGCGCGACGGAGGGCTCGAGTGCGCGTGAAGACCCCCGTCCATCGCACCTCGGCTTCCACGAAGCGCGCCGTGAAGCGGATCCTGGCGTACGTCCGGCGGCACGACAACTTCCTGGTGTCGGGCCACGTCCGGAGCGACGGCGACGCGCTCGGGTCGCAGCTCGCCTTCCACCACATGCTCCGCAAGCTCGGCAAGAAATCGCACGTCGTGTGCGACAAGGGCGTCCTCAAGGACTACGCGTTCCTGCCCGGCAGCGAGGACGTCGGCGCCGAACCGTCGGACCTGCATCCGCCCTACGGCGCGGTCGTGACGTTCGATTCGGGCGCGTGGAGCCGGCTGGAGCGGATCTCGGCGGCGCTCAATCGCAAGTCCCTGACCGTCATCAACGTCGATCACCACGCTTCGAACGAGCGGTTCGGCGACATCAACTGGATCGACCCGTCGTTCTCGTCGAGCGGCGAGATGGCCTGGGAGCTCGTGAAGGCGAGCGGCGTGAAGGTGGATCGGGCGATCGCGCTCAACATCTATACGGCGATCGTGACGGACACGGGCCGGTTCGCGTTCTCCAACACGACCCCCGAGACGTTTCTCAACGCCGCCGAACTGGCGGGCGCCGGCGCGAAGCCCTCGGAGCTGACGCGGCTGTTGTACCGGCAGAAGACGCTGGAGCAGCTGCGCTTCCAGGCGGCCATGATCGGGCGCATCGAGCGGACCCCGGACCGGCGCATCGCCTGGGTGACGCTGCCCCTCGACCTGGAGCGGCAGCTCGGCATCCCGTGCGGGGACACGCAGGAGTACATCGACCTCCTCATGCAGTTGAAGGAGACGGAGATCGCGCTCCTGTTGCGCGAGATGGACGATCCGCCGCGGATCAAGGTGAGCTGGCGGACCCAGCAGGGGATCGACGGCATCGCCCTCGCCAAGCCGTACGGCGGCGGCGGTCATCCCCGCGCCAGCGGGGCTTCGCTCCAGGGCGGCCTCGAGGACGTCACGAAAAAGATCGTCGGCGAAGCGGTCGCCTTCCTCAAGAGCGGCAAGCGGCTGTCGGACAAGGAAGAGGCCGCGATCTCCAGGATGTGACCATGAGCCCGCCCCGCCGTCGCGGCCCGGTTGAACGGCACGTTGAACTGGAGCGTCTGTTTGGAGCCGACTTCCTGCCGCTTGCGCGGCCCAGACCTGGCCAGAAGCCAGCCGAGCGAAGCAAGCAAGCACCAGAGCAAAGACAAGAGCGGAGAAAAGAGCCGGCGGCGCAACCCGCCGTAGCTCCGACAGGGATTGATCGACAGAGACAGAAACCGAGCGAAGGCGGGCCGGAATTCGCCAAGTTCCGCGACGAAGTCCTCGCCTGCCGCAAGTGCGGGCTGTGCGAGACGCGGACGCAGGTCGTCTTCGGAGTCGGCACGCTCAAAGCGCCCGTGGTGTTTGTCGGCGAGGCGCCGGGGGCGGACGAGGACCGGCTGGGCGAGCCCTTCGTCGGCCGCGCGGGCCAGCTCCTGACCCAGTCGCTCGCGAAGGTCGGCGTGCGGCGCGTCCAGGTGTACATCGCGAACATCCTGAAATGCCGGCCCCCCGAGAACCGGACGCCCCGGCCGGATGAGATGGCCGCCTGCCTTCCCTACCTTATGAAGCAGCTGGAATGGATCCAGCCCGGCCGTGTCTGCGCGCTCGGCAATGTCGCGGTCCAGGCGCTGCTCGGCACGACGCAGGGCATCTCGCGCCTGCGGGGCCAGTACCACGATTTCCAGGGCCGGAAGCTCTTCGCCACCTTCCACCCGGCCTACGTCCTGCGAAACATGAGCATGTCGACTGTTTTCGAATCGGATCTCCGCACGGTCTGCCGGGACGCCGGTCTAGCCGTCCGCTGAATCCGGAAATCGTCAATCGTCAATCGTCAATCACCAGAAGGAATCGGAAAGTTCGGTCTACGAAATGGTCTAGTTTGCTTGCAGGACTTGGTTTCCGCTTTTAGACTTTGCAACTTCTACCTGCACGGATTCAGCGATTCGGATCGTCTGATACCTTGTAGCAGGAGGCGACGTTCACGCGGGACCGGACGGCCGGGACGCCAGGCGTGCCCGGGCGACGAGTCGAGCGGAAGGGACAGTCGGCGGTTCGCGCGCCCGAGGGCGCCCCGAACCGGCCGGCAGCGAGAAATTTGACGGGCAGTCCCGTTCCCCCGCCGACCCTTGCCCCTCGCCGGCGGCGACCTGATCGCCGACCCATTCCCCGCGCGCGCGCTTCCCTTTCAGGCGATCGTGTTTTTACACGCCGCCCCCGGGCGGTCAGAAAGGGCGCACCATGGGCAGAGGCGTCTGGGGCATCGACGTCTCCAAGTTTTCGGTCAAGGCGATCCGGCTCGAGGCCGGCCCCTCCGGACTCGTCCTCAACCAGGTCGGCGTCATGCCGTACGAAGGCACCGACTCCGGCGAACCCGTCAACCTCGACAGCGAAATCCGCCACAGCCTCGCGGAGCTCAAGGTCCGGCTGAAGATCGGCTCCGAGCGCGTGGTCCTGTCGCTTCCCGGCCATTCCACGTTCAACCGCCTCATCAAGCTGCCGCCGGTCCAGGACGGCAAGCTCGAGGAGGTCGTCCGGTACGAGGCGCAGTCGCAGATCCCCTTCCCGATCGACGAGGTGATCTGGGACTACCAGTTCGTGGACCGGCCGTACGCCCCGGGCGAGGAGAAGGAAGTCATCCTCTTCGCGATCAAGAAGGAGATCGTGGAGCAGTTCCTCGCCAACATCGCGGACATCGGGTTGAACGTCGAGGCGATCCAGTTCGCCCCCGTGGCCCTCTACAATTTCCTGAGCTTCGACCAGGACATCGGCACGTCCTGCATCGCCATCGACATGGGCGCGGACAACGCCGACCTCCTCGTGGTGGACGGCTCGAAGTTCTGGATCCGCAACCTGCCGATCACGGGCAACGACATCACGAAGTCGCTCCAGAAGGCGTTCAAGGTGTCGTTCGCGGAGGCGGAGAAGCTGAAGCGCAAGGCGGCCTCCACGCCCCAGGCCCAGAAGATCTTCAACGCGGCGCAGCCCGTCATCCGCGACCTGATCGGCGAGGTGCACCGGTCGATCGGCTACTACAAGTCGATCTCCAAGCAGGTGCGGTTCGAAAAGGTGCTCGTCCTCGGCAACGCGTCGCGCTTCGTGAACTTCCAGAAGTTCGTTTCCCAGACTCTCCAGATGCCCGCGGTGCGCGTTTCCAAGCTGAACCGCATCGCGATCGGCGGGTCGCTCGACGCGGCGCACCTCGCGGACGACCTGAACACGATCAGCACGGCGATCGGCCTGGCCCTCCAGGGCTGGAACGAGAGCCACAACAAGGTCAACCTCCTCCCGCCGGCCTTCCGCAAGAGCCGGGAGATGAAGCGGAAACAGCCCCTGGTGGGCGTCGCGGCCGTGGGCCTGCTCGCGCTCGTCGGCGCGATGTGGGTGATGGCGGATACGGAGAAGACCGACCTGGGCCGCAAGCTGGCGGTCGCGAACAACCTCGGTAAGGACGTGGCGGCGCAAAAGGAGAAGTTCGAAGCGTCGAAGGCCGCGGCCGAAAAGGTCCTGTCGCCCCTCGTGAAGCTCGAGTCGATGATCCGCGAAAAGGACACCCTGGTGAGGGTCATGAACCTCATCCACGCGAACATTCCCGACAACGCCGGCACGAGCTCCAAGAAGATGTGGATCCTCGAATGGGATGTCCGCGACGAGCCGCTGAAGCCGCCGCCGCCGCTCGATACAAGGGTTCGCACCCAGGCCGTTCGCGAATGGGATCCGGACCGGAAGCTGGTGATCCGGCTCGAGGTCGCCCTGGAATCGGGGAATCGCGCCAAGGACATCATCTACAACCAGATCCGA
>DASTON010000008.1:0-3477 GCA_035762525.1 Planctomycetota bacterium
TACACCGTGACGGTCCGGCCGCGCGAGGGGCTTTCCCTGGGCGTCGGGCAGGTTTTCGTCTTCGACGTCACGAACGCCTTCACGGTGGGGGCGAAGTGGGACCTGACCGAGAAGTGGCGGGTGACCGCCGAAGCGCAGTACGACTACAAGACCGACGAATTCATCAACCGGAAGGCCGCGGTGGGACGGGACTTCCACGACTTCCGGTTCGAGGCGGTCTTCGAGGAGGACGCGGGTCGGGATGAGCGGCGGTTCTACGTCACGTTCGTACCCACATTCCTGAGGCTATCCAGGTAATCCATGAAAATCTCGGTCATCGGCACAGGCCACGTCGGCCTCGTCACGGGCGCGTGCTTCGCGGAGCGGGGCCACCACGTCCTGTGCGTGGACGTGGACAAGGAGAAGATCGCGCGGCTCCGGCGGGGGGTGCTCTCGATCTTTGAGCCCGGTCTCGAGGACCTCGTGCGGCGGAACGCGAAGGCGGGCCGCCTCAAGTTCGGGACGACCAACGCCGAGGCGGTGGCGTTCGGAACGGTGGTCTTCATCTGCGTGCCGACTCCGCCGCGGCCCGACGGGACGGCGGACCTCTCCTTCATGGAATCGGTCTCGCGCGACATCGCGAAGTCCCTGAAGGAGTACCGGCTCATCGTGGACAAGAGCACGGTGCCGGTCCACACCGGGGAGCGGGTGCGGCAGGTCATCACGAAGCACGCGCCGCGCGGGGTCGAATTCGACGTCGCGTCGAACCCCGAGTTCCTCCGGGAGGGGGCCGCGGTGCAGGACACGCTCCATCCGGACCGGATCGTGTTCGGCGTCGAATCCGCCCGGGCCGAGAAGACGCTGCGCGAGGCGTTCGAGCCGTTCCAGGCGCCCATCCTCTCGACGGACATCAAGAGCGCGGAGCTGATCAAGCACGCGTCGAACTCCTTCCTCGCGCTGAAGATCTCGTACGCGAACGCCCTCGCGGCGATCTGCGACCTCGCGGGCGCCGACGTCCAGATGGTGACGCGCGGGATGGGGATGGACCGGCGGATCGGCCTCTCGTTCCTGAACCCCGGCATCGGCTACGGGGGCTCGTGCTTTCCGAAGGACGTGGCCGCCTTCGAGGCGATCTCGCGCGAGCTGGGGTTCGACTTCCGCCTGTTGCGCGAAGTCCAGCGCCTGAACGAGGAGGCGGCCGCGCGCTTCCTGAAGAAGGTCGAGCAGGAGCTGTGGATCCTGAAGGGGAAGAAGATCGCCGCGTTCGGCCTGAGCTTCAAGCCGGACACGGACGACGTGCGGGAATCGGTGGCCCTGAAGATCGTCCGGGCGCTTCTCGACAAGGGCGCGGACGTGCGGGCCTACGATCCCCAGGCGATGGCGCGGGCGAAAGCCGAGCTGCCCGGCTTGAAGACGGCGCGCTCCCCGTACGAGGCGGCGAAAGGCGCCGATTGCGCGCTCCTCCTCACGGAATGGAAGGAGTTCCGCGAACTCGACCTCGCCAAGCTCCGGAAGACCATGGCGCACCCGACGATGATCGACGGCAGAAACGTCTTCGACCCGGGCAAGATGAAAAAAGCGGGGTTCGCATACCAGAGCATTGGACGACCGAGCGAAGACAACGTGAAACCAAGAAAGCGAACCCTGGAACGGGTGGACCACTAGACGATGACGGATGACCGATTACCGATGACGGTGGGCTATCCACGAATCAAGCTGAGTTGCACCACAAATCCATGTTCGCAAGTTGCATACTGTCACCTGTAATCTGTCATCGGTCATCTTGAATAGGATCCCATGAGCACTGCCATTTATCCGGGTTCGTTTGATCCCATTACCAACGGCCACCTGGACGTGATCCGGCGCGGCGTCCGGGTCTTCGACCATCTCGTCGTGGCGGTGGCCGACAATCCCGCGAAGCAGGCCCTGTTCACCCGGGACGAGCGGCTCGAGATGATCCGCGAGGTGACGCGCCACGAGAAGAACGTGGCGGTCGAATATTTCGACGGGCTGGTCGTCGATTACGTGCGGCGCAAGAAGGCCACCGTGATCCTCCGGGGCATCCGCACGGTCTCCGATTTCGAGTACGAGTACCAGATGGCCCTGACGAACCGGACGTTCGCCCAGGACATCGAGACGATGTTCGTCATGACGCACGAGGAATACTCGTTCGTCAGCTCGCGCCTCATCAAGGAGGCGGCCGCGCTGGGGGGCGACGTGAGCTCGTTCGTGCCGCGCGAAGTGGAGAAGTGGTTGCGGAAGAAGTTTGGATCCGAGACGAAGTCGAAAAAGAAAGAGTGAACCTGGAATCTAGAATCTCGAATCTAGAATTCCGGACTCCGATTCCTCATTCCAGATTCTAGATTCCAGATTCTTGATTCTCACTCCACGGACTCGATGAAGTCGCCCTGGCGCAAATCCTCGAGGGTCAGCGGCGCGACCGCCTCGCACACCGAGAACCAGTTCGACAGCGACTTCACCTTGAGGCGCCCGACGGTCTTGCCCTGGCGGCGCACCTCGAATTGAGTCGTCGCCTTCACGCCCTGCTGCTGGCCGACTTCGATCCAGGCGCCGGTCGCGTCCCCGGCCGTCTCGACCCGGGCGACCTTGCCGACGATCGAGGTCCTGACGTCCTTCAGGAGGACATCGTCGTTCTGGGCGATCTCGGCGGTCTTGGTGTTGTCGATGATCTTCCCCGCCGAGAAATCGCGCCCGACCTGGTCGAGGCGGAGCTGGGCGATCGCGCGCTTGTCGCGGTAGACGAACACGCGGTCGGACTGCTTCAGACCGTCCTGCGACCCCGCGTCGATCATGTAGGTGTCGCCCGTGATTCCGAAGACGCGGTGCTTTTTCGCCCCCGGCTTGGCCGCTTCCTTCGCGGCCGGCTCCTTGATCTCCAGGGGCTCCATCCGGCGGTTGGCGACCACCGTATCGCCGTACTTCATTTTCTCGG
The DNA here is from genome assembly GCA_035762525.1 of Planctomycetota bacterium. Taxonomy (GTDB): domain Bacteria; phylum Planctomycetota; class MHYJ01; order MHYJ01; family JACPRB01; genus DASRJF01. Next base: position 2,933 of record DASTON010000008.1, read on the forward strand.
GGTCTCCCTCGGTGATCTTGAGCTTGGATTGCGAGGACCGGGGGGAGCTGTCGACGAACTTCTCGAACACGGCCTTTCCCAGCAGTTCGGTCTTCGGATTCGGGTTGTTCTCTTCCTTGGTCACCCGGAGGACTTCGAAGACCCAGCCGTCCTTGACGCCGTCTTCCTTCCCGAGGTTGACGATCATGAAGTTGTAGGCGGGGGAGACCTGGAGAACCCGGCCGTGCACCGGGGAGGTGGGTCCGTTCTCGTTCGCCCTGGCATGGGCGCCGCCGATGGGCGTCTCGGGGGGGGCGGGGGGCTTGCTTCCGCCGTCCCGGATCATCTTCTTGAGCCGCGTGATCATCTCCGCCGACTCGACGCCGAAGCGCTCCAGCCGTTCGATCTGGTCCATCAGCGCGGTGCGCTCCTTTTCGAGGGCCTCGACGCGCTTCGTCAGCTCTTCGAGCTTCTTGGCGAGATCCTCCTGGGGAGGAGTGTCCTGGGGGGAGACGATCGAAAGCAGGCCGGCGACTACCAAGCACATCATAAGCGGCAACCTCCTG
>DASTON010000009.1:0-6409 GCA_035762525.1 Planctomycetota bacterium
CCCACGTCCCATTTAGGAGCCGCCCCATGAGATTCGCACTTCTGGCCTTGGCCGGACTTGTCGTCGCGGCCGCGCCGCCCCGCGTGGAGCTGAAGGTCGGCGAGGTCGTGCCCGACATCGCCTTCAAGGCCTACGACGGAAAGGACTACAGGCTGTCGGACTTCCGCGCCAACGCGGAGAAGAAGACCGAGGGCCAGGTCGTGGTCGTCTACTTCCAGTCCGAGGCCTGCCCGTTCCAGATCGATCCCGAAGTCCTCAAGAAAGTCGTCGAGCCCTGGAACGACGGCAAGGAAGGCGTGAAGGTCATCACGTTCTTCTCGGACAGGAAGGACACCGAGAAGCGGATCGAAGCCTACATCGAGAAGCACAAGCTCCCCTATACCTGCGCGTGGGACGAAGAGAAGAAGCTCAAGGACCACTTCGGCGCGAAGAAGGTCAACACGACGTACGTTCTCGACAAGACCGGCAAGCTGGTCTATTGGGGCGGATTCGCGGTGATGAAGAACACCAAGGAAATGGAAAAGGCCACCGTGGTCGATGCCGTCAAGGCGGCCAAGGAAGGCACCGCGGCCCCCAAGAGCGGCGGCAAAGTCGTGGGTTGAGCCCTCTAAACACGCGCGGCCCCGTAGGGGCCGGATGAAAGCAAGAAAGGCCCGCCGGAAACGGCGGGCCTCTTCGTTTACGGTCAACCGTCTACATCCCCTCCCTCTCTAGTCTGTAGTCTGAAGTCTGTAGTCTCTGCCGGGAATCCTGTACCATAGGAAGGTGCGAATCGATGCGATTTTGCACTCCGCGTGGGGTTTAGAATCGTGTAAGGATTGGATTCGCGACCGGTCGCTTTGGGGGCATTCATGAGCAAAGTGTGTCTGGCGCTTCTGTCCGTGATCCTTCTCCCCGCCTTCGCTCCGCGCGCGGACGAGCTGGCGGACGCCGAGAAGGAGTTCCGCCACGCCATCAACAACCAGCTCCAGAAGCCCCTCGAGGACGCCATCCGGAAGCTCACCCGGATCAACACCCCGGGCGCGGCGAAAGTCATCCTCGGCGCCATCAAGGGCAACAATGAAACGAGCGTCTACTGGATGCTCGTCAACGGGGCCGCGGGGTTCGGATCCCCGGAGGCGCTCGCCGAGGTGACCAAGACGATCCTGGCCAACAAGAGCTCGCCGGTCGCGCGCGACATCGTGGCCGCCCTGCAGGGCAACTTCGCGTCGGGCTGCGAGAGCGCCCTGGTGACGATCCTCCGCGAGGGCCCCGCCGACCTGCAACTGCTCGTGATCGAGCACATGATGGACGTCGGCCAGAAGGCGACCGTGGAGGCCGTGATCGAAACGCTCAAGAAGGGCGCGGGCAGCGCCGAGCTCTCGCGCCGCCTGTTCCGCGTCCTCAACGTGCTCTGCGTCGAAACCTACGGCGACACGCTCTCCAACTGGGAGGGCTGGTGGAACGCCAACAAGCACAAGGAGTGGAACGTCCTGAAGGCGAAGCCCAAGGGCCAGACCGGCGGCGGCACGGGCACGGTGTGCGACGACCTCGGCAAGCATCGCGACTCCGAGTACGAGAAGCTCAAGACGGGCAAGGTGCTGGTCATCGGCGCCAAGGTGGGGTGCAAGTGCAAGGACCCCCATGACCTGGACAGCATCGAGAGCACGATCCAGAGCATGCGGCTGACCGTCGAGTACGTGAACAAGATCGATTTCAGCAAGCCGACCTGGACGCTGGCGAAGCTCGACGAGTACGTGGCGATCCTGGTCAATTGCACGTTCATCGAAGAGCATTGCATCTGCAAGAAGTGCGAAAAGGGCGGCGGCGGCCCCTCCGGCAACCGCATGGTCCGGTGCCCGAACTGCGACTGCGGCCACAAGACGGCCAAGTACCTCATGGAACCGGCGGGCCTGGACAAGATCCGCAAGTACGTCGACATGGGCGGCTACCTCTTCACGGAAGACTGGGGCCTCCGCGAGATCCTGGCGGTCAAGTTCAAGGAGTTCGTCGACGTCGGCGAGTTCATCCGCGCGGACATGGAAGTGAACATCCTGCCCAAGCCCGGCGCCCTGAGCCACCCCTACATGCGGAACATCTTCTCGCGCCTGAAGCCGAAGAAGAAGCCCTACGTCGAGGCGGGCGGAACCGTGGCCGAGGGCCCCGAGAGCCCCGACTTCGAGCGCATCGACCACACGTGGAAAATCGACAAGGACAGCCCGGCGATCAAGATCACCGGCGGCGCGAAGGTCACCGTCCTGATCTACTCGAAGGACATCTCGGCGATCGTGAAAGGCTCCGACGCGGTGGCCATCACGTTCGTCGTCGCCCCGAAGGGGGGCGGCGGCCTCGACCCCGTGGCCACGGGCGCCCCGATCGAACAGGATCGCACGAAGATGAGCGGCGGACGCGTCCTGCACACGATGTCGCACTTCACGAAGCAGAAGAGCCAGACGGACACGTTCACGATCCAGAACCTGCTGCTCAACTTCATGATCGAGGCGAGCGAGCGGCGCGGCATCAAGCTCGAGAAAAAGTAGCGGCTTCCAGCTCCATGCCTCGATGCTCCCAGCGGGGCTCCGAAGCTTCGAAGCTCCATGCCAGGGGCTTCGAAGCTCCGTAGCTGCTGGCTCGAAGCTTGAGGCTCGGAGCCCAGCCGGGAGCTGGGAGCGAGAGGCTGGGAGCTTTACAAACGGACGGCCCGAGACCAGCGGTCATCCAAGTCCTCACCCTCGAGGTAGCGCTCGGCGAAGGCGCCCGCCGCCAGCGCCGTGGCGCGCTGCCGGATCTGCACCACCCCGCCGCACCTCCGCGCGATGAAATACGCCGCCAGGAAGCACGTCTTGGAGTGGCTCGACTCCACGATCAAGGCATGATCGAATCCGAGATGTTCCGGTCCCTGGCCCTCCGAGAGCAGCACGAGCAGCGTGTCGCGCGCCGCTCCCCACGTGACGCGAATCCACGAGTCGCCCGATTCAAGCGACGCGCCCTCGCCGCCGCAGAAGGCCCCCACTTCCTGCCTTGAAGGAAGCTCCGCCCGCCGGAGTCCCACCCGCAGGGCGTGTGGAGCTGGAACCCGGTCCCGGATCTCCAAGGGCAGTTCAGGCGCCATCAAGTCTCCGGCTGCTAATCCGTGATTCTTGATTCTCGATTCTTGATTCTCGGCCCCCAGAATCGAGAATCGAGAATCCAGAATCGCTCATTACCTGCCGGGTCCGTGTGATCCTATATGATTAGTTCCATGTACCGCACTCCTCCGCTGGGCATCAAGGTGTTGGAGGTGTATCGCGCGCTGTTTCGCTCGCAGCTCCCCGACACCCTCAAGGCCGTGCGCGAGAACCTGCGCGAGTGGCGCGCGGTGCACGTCATCTTGAGCGAGACGATGACCACCCGCCGGGACATTTCGTCCTCCGAGATGCGCGAGATGCTGACGCAGGGCATCAAGCCCGACGGCGCGCCGCTCGAGCCCGGCATCGCCCTGGAGAGCGACCGCGTCCCGGGCGGCACGCTCCTCACGATCGTGCCCGACGCGCTCCGGCCCAAGAATTCCACGGAGTACAGCGGCTGGGATTACCTGCCCTACCTGGAGCTGCGTCGCCGGCTGGCCTCGTTCGTCGAACGGACGCTCGGGACCGCCCCCGCCGGCAGCCTGGCACAGACCCTGCTCGCCTCGGGAAAGGGAACCCCGGTATACACGGGCTCCGGAAGCCAGACCTCCGCGCCCGAGTTCGCGCGCGCCGTCGCGGGCCTCGTGAACAAGGAAGGCAACGTTACTTTTTTCGATTCGATGTTCGGCTTCGAGGCGCCCGCCGCGACCTTCGTCCAGAACGCCGAGCGGATCTTCAACATGCCGGGCCGGAAGAGCGACATGCTCTACTTCCAGGACACCTGGTACGCCATCTTCCACAGGCGGGGTGAGCTGAAGGTAGCCAAGACAGGTTAACCGGAAGATTCCCTATTTCGGATTCCGGATTTCGGGCCTGAAATCTCAAATCCGCAATCTGAAATCACCCGGATTACTTCATCATCTCCCGTGCCGCTTGAATCACGTCTTCCGCTTTGGGCAGGTGACTCCATTCCAGCGGGGGTGAATAGGGGACCGGCTCATCCGGTGACGCCACTCTCAGCACCGGCGCCTCGAGGTGGTAGAGCGCCTTCTCCGCGATGACGGCCGCGATCTCGGCCCCGGGGCCTCCCCGCTTCGAGTCCTCGTGGAGCACCATCAGGCGGTGCGTCTTCGAGACCGATTTCAGCAGCGCCTCCTCGTCCAGCGGCACGAGCGAGCGCAGGTCCAGGACCTCGAGGGAAATCCCCTCCTTCTCGAGCCGCGCGGCCGCGTCGAGCGCCGTCCACGTCATCGCGCCGTACGTGGCGCACGTGATGTCGGTGCCTTCGCGCCGGACCGCCGCGACGCCGATCGGCACTTCGAATCCGGATCCGAGCGGGACCTCTTCGCGCAGGTCGGTGCGGAAGAACGAATAGAGTCCCTTGGCCTCGAGGTAGATCACGGGATTGCCGTCGCGCACGGCCGACGTCATCAGGCCTTTCGCGTCGGACGGCGTCGAGGGCGCGACGATCTTCCACCCGGGCGTGCGCAGGAACCATCCCTCGGGGCACTGCGAGTGGAACGGTCCGCCGCCGAGGAGCTTCTTCATGTTCCCCGTGGCGCCTCCGTATGGGAGCCGCACGACCAGGGGCACGCGCCTCCCGTACCTCCAGTGGATCTTCGCCGCGTTGTTCACGAGCGCGTTGAAGCCCGGCGCCAGGAAGTCGGCGAACTGCATCTCCACGATCGCCCGCTTCCCCATGAGCGCGGCGCCGACGCCGCAACCGACGATCGCGGACTCCGCGAGGGGCGTGTTCACCACCCGCTCGGGCCCGAAACGCTTCGCCAGCCCGCGCGTGACTCCGAAGGCGCCGCCGTACCGGCCTCCAATGTCCTCCCCGAGGATGAAGACGCGCGGATCCTCCTCGAGGAGCTCCTGCATCGCCAGCCGCACCGCCTCGTCGTACGCCATCGACTTTGTCTTGGAAGGCGCGGCTCCGGGTCGGGGGGAGTCCCGCTCCGCGAAGACGCGCGGGACTTGGTGCGCCGGCTCAGGCCACGCGGCCTTTTCGACCTTCGAGGCCGCGTCGCGGACGAGCGACGCGACTTCCTGGCGAACCGATTCCGGGTCGCGTTTCGTGAGGATGCCCTCGTCGAGCAGGCGGCGCTCGTAGAGCTCGACGGGATCCGCCTTTTCCCAGAGCGCGCGCTCCTCGTCGATCTCGTATCCCGCGATGCCCTGCTCTTTCTGTCCGTGGAACCGGTCGTCGTCGTGGTGGGCGTGGCCCGACCGGCGATAGGTCACGAGCTCGATCAGGGACGGCCCCTTCCCCGCCCGGGCCCGTTCGGCCGCCCACGCCGTGGCGGCCGCGATTTCGTCCGGATCGTTCCCGAAGATCGTGATTCCCGGGATCCCGTACCCCGCGGCCTTCGCCGAGAACCGGCGCAGCGCCGCCTGCTCCGACGCGTGCGTGCCGAGGGCCCAGTGATTGTTCTGGATGAAGAAGACCATCGCGAGGCGCTTGGCCGCAGCGAAGTTGACCGCCTCGTGCCACTCGCCCAGGCTCGATCCGCCTTCCCCGATGAACGAGACCGCGACGCGATCGCTCTTGTCGAGCTTGAAGGAGTAGGCGACGCCGACCAGGGTCTGCGTCGAAATCGCGAGCGGCGCCGTGGCGGGGAGCACGCCCTTGTCGATGTCGCCGATGTGAAGGTCGCGGCCGTCCATCGGGCCGCCCGTCTTTCCGGCCTGCGCCGTGAGGACGTTGACCACGTCGCCGGTCCACATGAGCGCCACGCCCAGGTCGCGGATGAGCGGGGCGACGATGTCGCCGTCCTTCCCGCGCCGCAACCGGGTCGTGACCCCGACGATCGCCTCCTGGCCCCACGACCGGAACCCCTTCTGGGGCGACGGGTGCGCCGTCCCGTCGGGCGCGGTCCACACCATCTTGCGCTCGACGAACCAGCGCTTCAGGAGGGCGTCGACTTCGCGCGTCAACAGGAGCCCGCGGTGCATCGCGCGCCGCTCCTCTTTCGTCAGCGACGCCCGGATCTCCTGGCGCCGGAGGAACCCTTCGATCTGCTCGAGGAGGAGGTCGCGCGTCCACCCCGCCGCGTCGGCCGCGGTGACGCCGGGCCAGAGCGGCGTGGGATCGGCGACGATGCGCTTGACGGCTTTCCGGAGATCCTCGACCGATGAAGCCTCGGGGAGCAGGAAGGGCGCTTCCAAAGCGAGAAAATCGATGAGCGCTTTGTCGACCGCGGGAGTCGCTTTGGACATGGGTCGAAGGTAGCCCCGTCAACGGTCAACAGTCAACCGTCAACGGCGTCAGATCAACCCAACGAGAATGGCATCGGGGCCTTGTCCCACGGCGTCCGTCCATT
>DASTON010000010.1:0-12288 GCA_035762525.1 Planctomycetota bacterium
CTCGCCCCCGCCGAGACGCTGATTCCGACGACCGCGGCGGACATCAGCCCGCCGAAGCCTTCGGCGGAGGCGGCCCTCGCCGACCGGCTTCGCGCGGCCTCCGGAGGCATCGTCACCCCCTGGCATGACTGGGTGTTCGACATCTCCTCGGGGCGCGAGGCGCTCCAGCAGCACTTCGGCGTGGCCACGTTGCGCGGGTTCGGCTGCGACGAGCTGACGATCGGCCTGGCGGCGGCCGGCGCGCTGCTCGCGTACCTCAAGGAGACCCAGCGCGGACCCCTGCTCCACGTGCGGCGGATCGAACACTACCGCGAGGCGGGGCGGATGATCCTCGACGCCGCCACCCAGTCCGCCCTCGAGCTGCGCCAGACGACGCGGGGCGACCGCGCGGCCTCGCTTCTCGCCTGCCTGGACCGGACGTCCACGGCGATGGGCGCGAGGCTGCTGGGAGACTGGGTGATGGCCCCGCTCGCCGAGCTCGACTCGATCCGCGAACGGCAGGACGCGGTGCAGGAGCTGATGTCGGACCGGCGGCGGCGAGAGGACCTGGCCAAGTCGCTGGCCGGGGCCTGCGACCTCGAGCGCGTCCTGGCGCGCGTCGGGACCGGCCGCGCGCACGCGCGCGACCTCGCGGCCCTGCGCGACACGCTCGACCTGATTCCCGACCTGCGGAAGTCCGCGTCGACGCTGCGCGCGCCACTCGCCCTCCGCGTCGCGGCCGGCCTGGCGGAGCACGCCGAACTTCGCGACGTGCTGACCCGGGCGCTCGTCGACGACCCGCCCCACGTGCTGACCGACGGAGGATTGATCCGCGAGGGGTTCCACGAGGAGCTGGACCGCATCCGGGGGGTCGCCCGGGACGGGCAAGGATTCATCGCCCGGTTCCAGAAGGACGAGGTCGCCCGGACGGGCATCGGGTCGCTCAAGGTCGGGTTCAACCGGGTCTTCGGCTACTACATCGAGATCACGAATGTCCACCGCGGGAAGATCCCGGCCGGCTACGTCCGCAAGCAGACGCTCAAGAACGCGGAACGGTACATCACGCCCGAGCTGAAGGAGCACGAGTCGGAGGTGCTCAACGCGGACGCCGCGTCCAAGGAGCTCGAAAAGCACCTCTTCGACGAACTGAGGGACCGGACCGCGTCGCACATGGAGGCGCTGCAGTCGACGGCGCGGGCGATGGCGGAGCTCGACGCCCTGCTCTCGCTGGCGATCGCCGCGGACGAGCGCGGATGGACGCGGCCGGAACTGGCCGACGAGCCCATCCTGGACATCCGCGAAGGGCGCCATCCCGTGCTCGAAAAACTCCTCGCGGACCGGTTCGTGCCCAACGACACCGCGGTCCCGGCCGACGCGCGGATCCTCCTGATCACGGGCCCGAACATGGCCGGGAAATCGACGTACCTCCGCCAAACGGCGCTGCTCGTCTTGATGGCCCATGTCGGGAGCTTCGTGCCCGCCGCCTCGTCGCGGATCGGCCTCGCCGACCGGATCTTCGCGCGGGTCGGCGCCTCGGACGATCTGTCGCGGAACGCGTCGACTTTCATGGTCGAGATGAGCGAGACCGCGAACATCCTGAACCACGCCACGGACCGGAGCCTCCTGATCCTGGACGAGATCGGCCGCGGGACGAGCACGTTCGACGGCGTCTCGATCGCGTGGGCGGTCGTCGAATATCTCCACAACCGCACGAAGGCGCGCACCCTCTTCGCGACGCACTACCACGAGCTGACCGACCTCGCGCGCGCGCTCAAGGGGGTCCGCAATCTCCACGTCGCGGTGCGCGAGTGGGGCGACAGCGTCCTCTTCCTGCACAAGATTCTCGAGGGCCCCACGGACCGCAGCTACGGCATCCACGTCGCCCGCCTGGCCGGGCTGCCGAGGGAAGTGATCGAGCGGTCGAAGGTGATCCTTCAGGGCCTCGAGGCGCTCACGCTGGCCGAGGGCGACCGGCCGAGGCTCGAGACGCGGAAGCCGAAGAAAGGCGATCTGTCGCAGCTGGCGCTCTTTTCGAAGTCGCCTCCCCCGTCGAAACCCTCGCCGATCGAAGAAGCGCTGCGCGCCATCGACGTGAACAACCTTACGCCGATCCAAGCGTTGGGGAAGTTGGCCGAACTCGTCACAGATGCAAAGAAGGTCTCACCCGGTACCACCAAGAAATGAGCGATTTGCGATTGACGATTTGAGATTGCCGGATCCCGAAATCACAAATCGGAAATCTGAAATCGTCCGTTGCCTGAGGTAGCCGGGTGACTACGGGATCGGGAAAGCATCCGCATAGCCTAGACCCCTGATTCGGTCCAGCTCGCGGATGGCGTCGTCGAACTTCGCGAAGCGGCCGACGACGACCAGGCGGTCGCCCGGCGACGAGGCGGAGGCGAGCACTTCGGCGGTGAGGCCCCGCGCGCGGGCCTCGGACGCGCGCCGCGCGGCCGTGATCTCGTTGGGCGCGCGCGCGATCTGGACGTGGATCGACTTCAGCGCCAGCCGCTCGCGGGCCTCGGGGGCGTCCGGCGATTCCGGGTGCTCGCGCACGAGCTGCTCCAGGCACTTCCGCCCGTCCGCGGCCATGCCGAGACGCAGGTAGGTCACGCCGAGCCGGTACAGGAATTCGTCCGTCTTGATCGCCGCTTCCCGGTCCGGCTTGGACGCGGCGAGCACCTGCCGGAAATCGAGGAGCGCCCGTTCGGGGCGCCAGAGGTAGTTCTGGGCGATTCCCCGGCGATACCAGGCCTCGACCTTCAGCGATTCCGAAAGGCCCGAGCCGACCGCCTCGTCGAAGGCCCGGATGGCGCCGACGGCGTCCCCTTTTCCCAGGCGGCAGCGGCCGAGCTGGATGAGGAGGGGTCCCCGATCCTGCGGACCGGCGGCCTGGAGAAGCCGTTCGTACTCGCGCTCCGCCGGTCCGTCGCGGCGCTGGAGGAACTCCGCGTCCGCCTGGAGCCGGGCCGTCCCGGGTTCGGACGACGATGCGGGCGCGGGAGCGGATGAGCACGCCGCCAGGAGGAGCAGGACGAGGACCGCGGAGTATCGCACGCTGGAGACCCTCTCTCCGACTTCGCGCCGTCTACGGCAACGACGCCTTGTCGAGGTAACGTCCGATCAAATCGTAAGGCCGTCCCTTGGTCATGGGGAGGTAGTGGAGGGCGACCGCCGCGCCGGCCAGGAACAGGACGAACATGAAGAGCCGCCCCGCGACGCCGCCGGATTTCGCGGCCGGCTTGGCGTGGGCATTCATCTCGCGGTGGAGGACGCTGCACTCCGAAGAGCAGAACGTGCCGGCGGGGGTGACCATCACGCAGGACTTGCAGAGGTCCTTGGAGCACTGGCGGCACGCCGAAACGGCCGCCTCCTTTTCGTGAACCGCGCAGTGCCTGCCGCCCATCGCTTTTAATGCTCCCAGCTTCGTGCCTCCGGCTCCCAGCTGGGCTTCGAGTCTCAAGGGGCAAGCCAGAGGCTTCGAGCTTCGAGTAAGCCTCTCAAGAACATCGGCTATTTGGGGATTTTTCGATAGTCCTCCAGGAATCGGGCGATCCCCAGCTCCGTTAAGGGATGGGCGATCAGCTTGTCGAACACGGCGAAGGGCATCGTCGCAACGTGGGATCCGGCCTTCGCCGCCTCCAGGACGTGGAGGGGGTGGCGGATGCTCGCCGTGAGGACCTCGGTTTTGAACTCGTAGTTGCGGTAGATCTGGCAGATGTCGCGGATGACCTGCATCCCGTCGTGGCCCGCGTCGTCCAGCCTCCCGATGAAGGGGCTGATGTAGCTCGCGCCGGCCTTGGCCGCCAGGAGCGCCTGGTTGGCGCTGAAGCACAGGGTGACGTTGAACTTGATGCCCTCGGGAACCAGGGCCCGGACCACCTTGAGGCCCTCCTTGCACAGGGGCACCTTCACGACGACGTTGCGGGCGAGCTTCGCGAGCCTCCGCGCCTCCGCGGACATGTCGTCGAAGGTCTCGGTGACGCACTCCGCGCTGACGGGCCCCGGGCAGACTTCGCAGATCTCCCGGATGGCGTCGTCGAACCGGCGCTTCTCCTTGGCGATCAGCGTCGGGTTCGTCGTCACGCCGTCGAGGAAGCCCAGCTTCGCGGCTTCGCGGATCTCGTTCAGGTTCGCGGTGTCGAGGAAGAATTTCATCCCTTCTCCGGTGGCGTTGAAGCTTGCGATACGGCCTTCCCCCTGCGGAACACGAGGTCGGATTCGGCGTCCGGGAGCGTGGGCTCGGGGCGCTCCTTCTTCGGCGCCTCGGGATTGGCCGTGCGGCCGCAGAAGGGGCAGAGATAGTCGCCGCTCGTGAACATCTCCCCCATCCAGAACGTGAGGTCGCCCTGGGCCAAGCTGGCCTCGCACTGCCGGCAAAACTCCACCATGAGAAAAAACCCTCAGCCCGCCGAAGTCCCGCCGGAGCGGCAGCGCCGCGAAGGCGGACGAAGGCGGCCCGCTTATCGTGCCATCGCCGGAGCGGCGGCGAGTCGCAAGACCAGTCGCGACATCAGGGGCAGCTCGGCGCCGCCGCCGCTTTTCAGGGCCACGTCGGTCTCGAGGATGGCCGCGTGCTTTTCGAGGAGCTCCTGGAGCGTGTGGCCGTCCACGAGCGCGAGAAACTTGTCCGGATAATAGGTGATCTGGAGGAGCGAGGTCACCTCAAATCGCCGCCGCCCCGCCTCGAGCAGCCGCTTCGCCTCGACGACCTTCCGGTACTCCCACGCGAGCTGCCAGAGCAGCCGCGGGGCCGCCTCCCCCTCCGCGAGCAGGCGGTGCAGGATCTCCAGGGCGCGCCCCGGCCGCTTCGACGCCGCCGCCAGCGCCAGCTCGTACACCTTGTGGGCGGGTTCGCCCCGCACGAGCGCCTGCACATCCGCGATCCCCACGGTCGCGCGCGAGCCCGCGTACGACACGATGTTCTCCACCCGGCTCGCGAGCATGCCCAGGGTCCCGTCGAACCTCTCCACGAGCGCCGCCACGGCGGCCCGGTCCACGGACTTCCCCAGCCTCTGGAACTCGGACTGGACCCAGATCACGAGGTCGGAGGGCAGCAGCGGCTTGCACGCGACGTGGCGCACGTGGGCGGACTCGGGGATCGAAGGCGCCTTGTCCGAAGGGATCGACGCCGCGAGCACGGCGCTGGGCGACGGCGCCGCCGCGTAGGCCTTCAAGTCCTCGCGGTGGTTGTGGACGAAATTGCCTTCGTCGACGAGGACGACCAGCTTCCGTCCGGTGAAAAAACCCGGCGTGTACAGCTCGTCGGCGATCGCGGGCCACTCCAACCCCCCCGTGTCGATCCGGACCTGCTGGAACGGCTCGGCCGACTTCACCTGGTCGATCGCCCGTTCGCGCAGGAGGCTCTCCGGTCCGTAGACGAGATAGAGGGGCGCGACCGGCCCCTTTTTCAGGTCCGCGGCGAGCGCCTTGAACTCCATGGGAGCAGTGTATTCGCCTTCGCCCTGGAGCGCACGCTTCGCGCTGCTTCAGGGCTTCGGCGGAATGTTGACCGGACTAATCGTGTATCATTCCGCCGTAGCTCAGGCAGGAACCCAGAGAAAGAAACAGAGCGAAGGCGAAATCACTCCGTGCGACAGTCCCACAAAACCGTCTACCTCGAACGCGCGCTGCTCGCCGGCATCGTCGACGGCGATCCCTCGCCCCGACCGGAGCCCCTCGAGGAGCTGGCGCGCCTCGCCGAAACGGCGGGCGCCGAGGTGGTGGCGCACGTCGTCCAGAAGCGCGACGCGCCGGGCGTGAAGTTCTTCCTCGGGTCGGGCAAGGTCCAGCAGATCGCCGCGCTGGTGGAGCAGGAGAAGATCGACGTCGTCATATTCGACGACGACCTCTCGCCCGCGCAGATCCGGAACCTCGAGAAGGAGGTCAAGCGGAGGGTGATCGACCGGACCGAGCTCATCCTCGACATCTTCGCCACGCACGCGCGGACCCTCCAGGCGAAGCTCCAGGTGGAGCTCGCGCAGATGGAGTACACGCTGCCCCGCCTGAGCCGGCTGTGGACGCACCTGGGCCAGCAGGCCGGCGGCGCGCTCGGGGGCGCGATCGGCGTGCGCGGCCCGGGCGAAAAACAGCTGGAGGTCGACCGCCGCGTCGCCCGCCGCCGCGTGCACGACCTGAAGAAGGAGATCGCGCTCATCGAGAAGCGGAAGCAGCGCGAAGTGCGCGCCCGCACGCTCGACAACTACACCGTGAGCCTCGTCGGATACACGAACGCGGGCAAGTCGACGCTCATGAACGCGCTCACCGGGTCTGACGTCCTCGCGGAAGACCGGCTCTTCTCCACGCTAGACACGCGCACGCGCCTCTGGCGGCTGCCCGGCGGCTCGAAGGTGCTCCTTTCGGACACGGTGGGATTCATCCGCAACCTGCCGACGGGCCTGGTGACGAGCTTTCACGCGACGCTGGAGGAAGTCGTCCAGGCGGACCTGCTCCTCCACGTCGTGGACGCCTCGGACCCGGAGAGCGAGCGGCAGATCGAGGCCGTGGAAGACGTGCTGGGCAAAATCGGGGCGAAGGAAAAGGACACGCTCATCCTCTTCAACAAGAGCGACCGCCTGCGCGACGCCGTGGAACTCACCCTCCTCTCCCGCCGCCATCCGGACGCGCTCGGGATTTCGGCCCGCACGGGAGCGGGGCTCGACGTCCTGGCGGAGCGGATGGGCAGGATTCTCGCGTCGCGGCTCGTGGAGATGGACGTCGAGATTCCCCAGTCGGAGGGAAAGCTCCTGTCGGACCTCGCCGCGAACGCGATGGTCCTGAGCCGGGAGGACGGGCCCGAACGGGTCCGCCTGCGGGTCCGGGCGCCCCGGCGATTCGTCTGGAAATTGAAGCAATTCGCGGCCGGGGAGGCCGTCTAAGCGGCCCGAAGTGACTGGTTTCGCACCCTGCGGGCCGCTTATCCTGTGCGAAGCACGCCCTGAGCGAAGTCGAAGGGCGCAGCGGAGTCGAAGGATGTCCCTCGCGCCGGCTTCAGGGACCTCGTCATTGACTGTATAACCTATGTAGAGGTAAAATCTCTCTCTCGGTCCTCTCGGAACCCCCTTCCTCAGAGGCTTCCGAAATGCCCGACCAGCCCTTCGACGTCAAGAAGGCCATCGACCAGAGCGCTTCCAAGTCGACGCTCCAGGAGCTGGCCAAGAAGGGGATCCACCGGGTCAAGGTCCTCGATGAGGCCATGATCCAGAAGCTCATCCGGGACGCGGTGGAGAACATCCTGGGCGCCCGGGGCGGCAGTTTGTCGTCGGCCGAGCGGGACCAGGTCGTCAAGCAGTCGCGCCAGGAGCTGGACCGGCTGATCAAGGACTTCAACTCGACCAAGGACACGCTGACGGCGGACAAGGCGGCGCTGGCGCAGCGTGAAAGCGAGCTGAGGGCCGAATTCGCCCAACGGGAGAGGGAGTACAACAAGCGCATCCAGGACGAGCTCCAGAAGAACGCGGAGATGTCCCAGAGGATGGCGTCGAGCCTCGAGAGCTCCCGCACGCATGAGGACGAGCTCGTGAAGAAGATGGAAGTCCTCTTCACGAAGAGCCTCGAAGGCCTGAACAAGAAGCTGACGGACCTCCGGCTTCGGTCGATGGCGGGCGGACCCATGGCGGGCGGAGGCGGCGATTTCGGAGGCGTGGAACTGCGGCCCAGCCAGGCGACGATCGAGGGCCTCTTCGCGCAGGAGCTCGAAAGCAACGTCAAGGCGATGGAGAAGGGCGAGGGCAAGACGGCCGGCAAGCTCGGCAGCGCCCTCGACCGGCTGAAGAACATGCGCGGCGGCGGGGCGCCCAAGAAAGATGACGAAGAAAAGAAATAGCGAGCGCCCGGAAAAGCGGGAGGACGAAGGATCTTCCGAACCCCGGGGAGCCGGAAAATCTACCAAAGAGGAGGGCCGGACTGTGGGAGACGGAAAGCTGGAGTACGGAAAAGGCCTGGACGTCGGCACGGTCAACCTGGTGGCGGCCGAGCAGAATGAGGCGGGCGAGGTCGTGCTCCGCCTGAAACGGAACGCGTTCATCGACGTGCCCGTGGACGCGTATACGAAGAACATGCTCACGCGGCTCAAGGTCCCCTACGTCGTGCAGGGGAAGAAGATGTACGTCCTGGGCGACCACGCCTTCGAGCTGGCGAACGTGCTCAACCGGAACACGCGCCGGCCCATGAAGGACGGCCTGATCTCGCCCAAGGAGTCGGACGGCCTGCCCGTCATGAAGCTCCTCATCGGGAGCATCCTGGGCGAGCCGCGGACGAAGGACGAGGTCTGCTTCTATTCGGTCCCCGGCGACCCGATCGACAGCGACCTCTCCGTCGTCTACCACAAGGACCTGTTCGACGCGGTGCTCCGCGCCCTCGGCTACAAGCCCTCGCACATCATCGAGGGCCACGCGATCGTGTTCGCCGAGCTGTCGGAGGAGGACTTCACCGGCATCGGCATCTCCTGCGGCGGCGGCATGTTCAACATCTGCGTCGCGTACAAGTCGATGCCCGCGCTCTTCTTCTCGACGTCGCGCGGGGGCGACTGGATCGACAACAACGTCGCCAACGTCCTCGGCGTGAAGCCCGCCAAGGCGTCGATGATCAAGGAGAAGGGCGTCGACCTGATGAAGCCCAAGAACCGGGAAGAGGACGCGATCGCGATTTACTACCGCAACCTCATCAACTACACGCTGAACAACATCAAGGAGCGGTTCCTCGCCGCGGAGAATATGCCCAGCTTCCCCGACCCGATCTCGATCGTCTTCTCGGGCGGGACGTCGATGGCCGGCAACTTCATCGAGCTCGTCCGCGCGGTCTACAAGGAGATGGAGTTCCCGATCCCGATCAAGGAGATCCGGATGGCGAGCGACCCGCTCAACGCGACCGCGAAGGGCGCGCTGACGGCGGCCCTCCTGGAATCGGCCTCGGCGGCGGGATAGTCCCGGAGAAGTCGCGCCGGGGGTGAGATGACCGACCAACCCAAGGGTTTCGGCGAGCAGCTGTTCCAGCGGCTCCAGGGCCAGGGAATGTCCCGGACCCAGGTGTACAAGGTCCTGGCGCTCCAGCGCCTGTGCGAAGAAGTCTCCCAGCTCGGCGCGGAAGGCCTCCTTCCCGAGGCGTCGCTCCTCGAGATCTCCAAGATCGCCAGCGCCGCCCGGCAGAAGCAGGTCGCCGAGGTGGCCGTCGAATACGAGCTCCACGCCGCGTGGGTGAAGGACCTCGTCCACCTCGTCCGCGCCGCGGAAAAGGCCAAGGACGACCGCCTCGCGAACCAGTACTGGGACTTCTTCTTCGAGGTCAAGGCCGAGCTCGCGAGCGACGGAGCCTCGAAGGAACTCCAGGAACGGGTCCGCACGTTCACCGCGGCCCCCTCCGCCGAGGCGCTGGGCGGCGCGGCCGAGCGGCGCATCGTCGATTTCCGCGGGTACACCCTGGAGCCGGGGCGCGGGCTCGACGTGGGCACCTCGAACATCGTCGGCTCCGCGCGCCGGGACGACGGCAGCTCGCTCTTCAACATCCAGCGCAACGCGTTCCTCGACGTCCGCTCCGACGTCTTCACGCAGAAGATGCTGATGAAGCTCGGCGTGGACCACTTCGCGAACGAGGGGAAGGCGTTCGTCATCGGCGACCCCGCGTTCGAGCTGGCGAACATCTTCGAGAAGAACACGCGCCGCCCGATGAAGGACGGCATGATCAGCCCCGTGGAGCCCGACGCGCTCCTCGTCGAGCGGCTCGTCATCACGTCCGTGCTCGGGAAGCCCGGGGTCGAGAACGAGGTGTGCGCCTTCTCGATCCCCGCCGACCCGATCGACATGGAGCGGAACGTCGTCTACCACTCGGGCGCGATCGAGACGATCCTGCGCGGCCTGGGCTATTCCCCGAAGCCGATCCTCGAGGGCCACTCGGTGGTCTTCGGCGAGCTGGGCGAGGAGGATTACACGGGGATCGGGATCTCGTGCGGCGCGGGCATGTTCAACATCTGCATCGCGTACAAGTCGCTGCCCGCCCTCGTCTTCTCGACGTCGCGCGGCGGCGACTGGATCGACAACAACGTGGCGCACGCGCTGGGGCTGCCCGGCAGCCAGGTGTGCGCGGTCAAGGAGAGCGGCGTCGACCTCAACCGCCCGCGCGACCGGGTGGAAGAGGCGATCTGCATCTACTACCGGAACCTGATCCACTATTCGCTCGAGACGATCCGCCAGAAGTTCGAGAGCGCGCAGAACATGCCGAACTTCGCGAAGCCGATCAGCGTCGTCTGCGCCGGCGGCACGTCGATGATCAAGGGCTTCATCGACATCTTCCGGGCCGAGTTCCGGTCGATCAATTTCCCGATCGAGGTGCACGACATCCGGCTCGCGCGCGACCCGCTCCGGACGGTCGCCCTGGGGTGCCTCGAGGCCGCGCTCGAGGAAACGCGCGCCCGCGGGGGCGCCCCGTCGCCCACGAACACGCTGGGGCGCGCCACGGTCTCCAAGACGGTCGGCGCGTCCGCCCGGCCGAAGCCTGCCACGAAGGATCCGGAGCAGGACTCCTTCAGCGAGATGCGTCCGGCCCGCCCCATCACGCCCGCCGCCCAGCCCGCGCCCACGTCCAAGGGCGACACGGACGTCTTCGAGGACGCCACGTTCGGCGTGGACGACGACCCCGTCGACTCCGAAGAGGAAGTCGCGCCGGAAGACATCATGGACGACACCGAGGAGGCCTCGGGCGAGAAGGCGGGGCCGGGCGACCTCCCGCTCATTTCCTGATCCACGTACTCAGAGCCATCACCCGGTCAACGCCTCGAACGCGTTGGATTCCCGATTAACGATTGACGATTTCCGATCCCGATCCCGGCAGCTTGATTTCATGTCCTTCGCGAACTATATTCGTCTAAGCGAATATGGTTTCACGATCGAACGGGGCGGCCGCCGGGATGTTCGCCGCCTTCTCGGATCCGAATCGCCTGCGGCTCCTGGCGATGCTCCGCGACGGCGAGCGGTGCGTCTGCGAGCTCGTCTCCGCGCTCCGGGTCCCGCAACCCCGCGTCTCGCGCCACATGGCGCGTTTGAAGAAGGCGGGGCTCGTCCGATCGCGACGCCGGGGGTACTGGGTCTATTACTCCCTCGCCCCGGCTCAAGGCCCCCTTCACAAGTCGCTCCTGTCCTGCCTCGACGCGTGCGCCCGGAAGGACGCGCCCCGGTGCGGAGGCGGCCGGTGCTGATCCGGAAGGCGGCGGCGGAAGGCGTGGGGACCGCGCTGCTGCTGGCGGCGGTCGTGGGCTCCGGCATCATGGGCGAGCGCCTCGCGGGCGGGAACGGGGCCCTCGCGCTCCTGGCCAATTCGATCGCCACGGGAAGCGCGCTGGTTGCCCTGATCTCCGCCTTCGGCCCGGTGTCCGGGGCGCATTTCAATCCGATCGTCACGTTGACCTCGGGATCCTGGCGCGAGGCGCCGGCGTTCATCGCCGCGCAAATCGCCGGCGCCTTGGCGGGCGCGGCGGCGGCGAACGTGATGTTCGGAGAACCGGTATTGGCGGTCTCGCAAAAAGTGCGGTCGGGAGGCGGCCTCTTGCTGGGGGAAGGGGTCGCGACCTTCGGCCTTGTCGCGGTCGTGCGGGGCTCGCCCAAGGGAGCGGCGCCGATCGCCGTCGCCGGCTTCATCGTGGGCGCGTACTGGTTCACGTCCTCGACCTCGTTCGCCAATCCGGCGGTGACGCTGGCGCGGTCCCTGACCGACACGTTCACGGGCATCCGCCCCGCGGACGTCCCGGGTTTCATCGGCGCGCAGGCGCTGGGCGGCGCGCTCGCCTTCCTGTTCTTCCGTTGGCTGGAGGCGGCGCCCCGAAGGGAGGCCGCGTGAAGACCGTCGTCTTCGCGTGCGTCCACAACGCGGGCCGCTCCCAGATGGCCGCCGCGTTTTTCAACGAGCTCGCGGATCCCGCCAAGGCGCGCGCCGTTTCAGCGGGCACGCATCCCGCGGAGCGCGTCCATCCCGAAGTCGTCGCGGTCATGAGGGAGGCGGGTGTGGACCTTTCCGCGGCGGTTCCGGCGCTCCTTACGAAAGAGCGCGCCCAAGGCGCCACCCTGCTGGTCACGATGGGCTGCGGGGAGGAATGTCCCGTCATCCCCGGGGCGCGCACGGAAGACTGGCCGATTGACGACCCCAAGAACCAGACCCCGGCTCGCGTGCGCGAAATCCGGGATGAAATCCGGCAACGGATTGTCCGATTGCTGACAGAATCAGGATGGAGCAAGCCATGAAGGACGAAGAGATTCGCGACGCTGTCCGCGAGAAGTACGGCAAGATCGCCCTCAAGGCGGGAACCGAGTCGTGCTGCGGAAG
>DASTON010000011.1:0-2725 GCA_035762525.1 Planctomycetota bacterium
TGTCGAAGGCCGGGGTTTGAACTCGGATGGAAGAAGGAATCAGGAGAGGGTCATCGGTCGCGGAACTCATGGGGTCTCCTCCACTACTACGGAACCACCCCTGACCGACCGCGCACCGCCGCCCCGCCGGGCGGCCCCCCTACAAAGGCCGGATCAATCGTCGCAACTTCACAATGTACGTCAATCCGGGGGCGAAGTTTCTACCCCGCGTTGGGAATCGATGATTCTTCGGTCGCGATGTCGAATCGTTTCAGTTTTCGATAGAGAGACGAGACGCCGATCCCGAGATGGCGGGCCGCCTTCTCGCGGTTCCGGCCAGACTCCTCGAGGACCGCGCGGATGTGTTCCTTCTCGAAGTGAGTCAGCGCCTCGCGAAGCCGGCGGGGGGAGCGCGCCGGCGATCGAGCGATCGAGGCGGGAAGGTCGTCCAGCCCGATCGTCTTCCCGTCGCGCAGGATCATCGCCCGCTCGAGGACGTTCTGCAGCTCGCGCACGTTCCCGCGCCACTCGTGGTTCTTCAGGGCCGCCATCGCGTCCGGGGCGACGCTCAGGCAGCTCCGTTTCAGTTCGCGGTTGAGGCGCGCGATGAAATGCGCCGCGAGGTCCGGGATGTCCTCCGGCCGTTCCCGCAGCGGGGGCAGGCGGATCTCGACGACGCCGATCCGGTAGTACAGATCCTCGCGGAAGAGCTTCCGCTCGACCTGGTCCCGGAGGTCGCGATTCGAGGCGCACACGATGCGCGCCTCGAGCCGGATCGGGTTGACGCTCCCCACGCGGACGATTTCCTTGCGGTCGATGGCGCGGAGCAGCTTCGCCTGGAGCCCGAGGTCCATCTCGCCGATTTCGTCGAGGAAGAGCGTCCCCCGTTCCGCGGTCTCCATCAGGCCGCGCTTTTCGACGGTCGCCCCGGTGAAGGCGCCCCTCGAATGGCCGAAGAGCTCGCTCTCCATGAGCGTCGACGGGATCGCCGCGCAGTTGATCGGGACGAACCGCTGGTCGCGCGTCGCGGCGCACGAGTCGTGCAGCGTGCGGGCGACGACTTCCTTTCCCGTGCCGCTCTCGCCCGAGATGAGCACCGTGCCCGTCGAGCGCGCGAGCTTCGCCACCATGTCGATGACCGACCGCATCGGGGCGCTCCGGCCGATCAGCGGCTCCGGGTCGGACGCGCGGCGCGCGCTCTCCCAGCCGGGCGGCGCGGCGTCGGACGGAAGGACGGTCCGGATGCGTTTCAAAAGCTCCTCGTTCGGCGCGGGGCCGTTCCCGGGGCCGAGCGACACGACGCCGATCCCGGGGAATTCGGCCGAGAGTTTCCGGAGGAGGGCGGAGTCATCGCCGCACAAGACGAGATCGAACCGGGCGTGCGCCAGGAGCCGGAGGGCGGCCGGGCCGTCCCGCGCCGTGGCGCATTCGAGCCCCCGCCCCTCGAGGAAAATGGAGAGCGCCTCCGCCATCGCGGGGTCGTCCTGGACGATCAGGAGGGAGCGGCCCATCGGGGAGAAGCATACCCCGTCTTCTCAGAAATGAGAGCATAATCTCGAAAATTCTCAGAATTGATAGGTCCGGTTTCGCTTCCTCGCCGATGCGACGGGGCAGGGCGTTTGCTTGGAAGGGGCCGCCGTACTAAATAGAATTGATCGTAGGGGTCCGGAACGACGGGTCGGCGAACCGGGAGGATTGAGAAATGGCCAAGGACCGGGCGGCAGGGGCGGGGATGGCGGCGAGGGGGCCCGCGACGGAACGGAGGGGCGACGACACGGCCGCCCTGCTCCGCGAACTCGTCGCCCACCTGCGGGCGAACCGGACGGAGCTGCGCGAACACTGGGCGCGGCGCATCACGGAAGCCAAGCTGCTGACCGCGATGACCAAGGAGGAGATCTTCGCGGAAGCGACCTCGGTGTACGACAACTACGTCGAGGTGCTCGAAACGGGAAGCGTGGACGCCCTCCAGGCGTACGCCCGCAACCTGTCGGAACGCATCATTCCGCGAGGCGTCGAGACGCACGAAGTCGTCGGCATCGTCCTCCTGCTGCGCGACGTCCTCGCGCGCTCGCTGTTCGGCAAGTACAAGCAGGACTTCGCCCTCCTGAACCGCGTGCTCGACGCGTACGAGCCCGCGGCCAACCGCATCGCGAACACGGTGGCCGTCGGCTTCGTCCAGGAGCGCGAACGCATCATCCGCCAGCAGCAGGAGGCCATCCGCGAACTGTCCACGCCCGTGCTCCAGGTCCGCGAGCGCCTGCTCATTCTCCCGATCATCGGCGTCGTGGACGCGCAGCGCGCGCGCCAGCTCACGGAGCAGCTCCTGCGCGGCATCCGGTCCAACCGCGCCAAGGTCGTCGTCATCGACATCACGGGCGTGCCGTCCGTCGACTCGAAGGTCGCGAACCACCTCGTGCAGACGGTCGAGGCGTCGCGCCTCCTCGGCGCGACCGTCATCGTCACGGGCCTCTCGTCCGAAATCGCGCAGACGCTCGTAACGATCGGCGTCGATCTGGCGAAGATGAAAACGGTCGGCGACCTGCAGGGGGGCATCGAAGAGGCGGAGCGGCTCCTGGGCTACAAGGTCACCCAGGTGGCGGAACCCAAGATCTCGCTGGAGTCGGCCGTCAAGTAGGCCGCACCCATGGAAGTCCCGATCCTGAAGCAGGGCAATTACCTCATCGCGAGCATCCAGGCCGCGCTGAGCGACGCGGATCTCCTGCGCCTGCGGGACGATCTCGCGCAG
>DASTON010000012.1:0-3412 GCA_035762525.1 Planctomycetota bacterium
GGGGCACCCACGACTTGAAGCAGAGTCTTGTTTTTTCAGGCGCCAGCCCGCACGCGGCGCACGCGCCGGCCTTGTCGAGGTCGGCCGCTTTCTTCGCCTTGCGACAGCGGAGGCACCAGAAGCCCTCCTCGACTTTCGCCATGTCGCAAGGCTCATCCTCTTGGGCGGGAACTGAGGTGAGCAGGAGAGGCGTCAGCGCCAGCAGGAGCACGATCTTCATCGCTTCGCCTTGAGATAACTTTCCAGGATCACGATGGCCGCGGCGGCGTCGCTCCGCTTCGAGAGCTCGCGACGGTCCAGCCCCGCTTCGCGCAGCCGGGCCTCGCCCTCCGCGGTCGAGAGCCGCTCGTCCCAGAACTCGACGGGCAGGTCGGTGGCCGCGCGGATCGACTCGCCGAAATCCCGCGCCGCCCGCGCGCGCGGCCCCTCCGTCCCGTCCATGTTCAGCGGCAGCCCCACGATGATACGCCCCGCCTCGGCGTCGCGCGCTATTTTCGCGATGCGGTCCGCGTCCTTCCCGTCGCCCTTCATGGCGAGCGTCGGGAGCGCCACCGCGATGGGACCGGCCGAGATGGCGAGCCCCGAGCGTTTTTCGCCCGGGTCAACCGCGAGCACTTTAGAGGTGTCCGGTGTGGCCATCAGCCTTGATCTTATCCACGAGCTTCTTGAGATCGTCCGCCCGGTCGCGCGGGCAGATGAGCGTCGCGTCCTTCGTGTGGACGACGACGAGGCCGTCCACGCCGAGCGTCGCGATCAGGTGCTTGTCGTCGCTCGAGACGATGACCGAGTTCTTCGTCTCGACGCGCGCGCTCAACGCCTCCACCGCGTTCCCGTCGCCGTCGCGCGGCCGGCGGTCGGCGACCGCGGACCACGAGCCGACGTCGTCCCACGCGAACGGCGATTCGATCATGAGCACGTTCTCCGCTTTTTCCATGAGGCCGTGGTCGACCGAGATCCGCGGCATGGCCTCGAACTCGCGCCGCAGGACCTCCGGCAGGCGGCTCGTCCCGAGCGCCTCGCGGATCCCCATCAGCCGCGCGTGGTGCTCCGGCAGGTGGCGGCGGAATCCCTCGAGCACCGCGTCGGCGCGCCAGACGAAGATGCCGCTGTTCCACAAGTGCTCGCCGGTCGCGACGAACTCCTTCGCGCGCGCGAGATCAGGCTTTTCGAGGAATTTGCGGACGCGGAACGCGGGGCCGGACTTCTCGCCGCGATGGAGGTAGCCGTACGAGGTCGCGGGCCGGGTCGGCTTGATCCCGAACGTCACGAACGCGCCGTCCGCGGCGGCCTCGAACGCCGTGCCCAGGGCCTCCTGGAATTTCGGGACGTCGCCGATGTACGCGTCGGCGGGTAGCGCCGCGAAC
Source organism: Planctomycetota bacterium (assembly GCA_035762525.1). GTDB lineage: Bacteria > Planctomycetota > MHYJ01 > MHYJ01 > JACPRB01 > DASRJF01. The sequence continues at coordinate 1,365 of DASTON010000012.1, forward strand.
GCGCACCCGGGCGAGCGCCATTCCAGGAAGACCGCGGCGAGTCCGACCGCGCCCGCGGTGTCGCGCGCCATGGGCTCGTCGATCACGTGCTCCGCCTCAAGGATCTCGAGCTCGCGCTCGATCGCCTCCTTCTGCGGGCGGCCGCACACGACGAAGACGCGGTCGGCGTCGAACAGGGGGAAGAGGCGCTCGACGGTCTCGCGGATCATCGACCGCTGCGTGAGCAGGGGAAGGAGCTGCTTCGGCAAGTGGGCGCGGCTCATGGGCCAGAAGCGGGTGCCGGATCCGCCGGCCATCACGACGGCGAAACGCTCGGACATGACGGCGGATTATAGCTGCAAGGCAGAAGAGGGAGTCCCAAGTCCCACGTCCGACGGCCGATGGCCGAAGTCGAAGAGTCCGATGTCACGAAAGGAGCGATAGACTAGCGCTGTGAAACGAGTCATCGCGATCGTCGCCGGCCTGGCGCTGGGCGTGGGAATCATGCTCGGCGTCCTGCAGCCGTGGAAGAAAACTCCCAAACCGGCCGTCCCATCACCCGCGCCGCCATCCAAGTCCAATAACCTGGATCTGGTGCAACAGATGATCGACGAAGGCCGCTTCCAGGACGCGCATGAGGCGATTCAAAGCGAGTTCAAGGCGGCGTGGCCGGACGCGCGCGCGTGGGCGCTGGCCGGACTCATCGCCCTCCGGACGGGAGACGTGAAGGTGGCGCAGGAGGACCTAGCCCACGCCTCGAAGATCGATCCGGATCTCTTCGAGATCCCGCTCTTCCAAGGACATCTCGAGATGCTGCTCGGCGACCGGTCGGCGGCCCGGCGGTCGTACACCGAGGCGCTCAAGCGCCGGCCGGGCGACGCGAAGGCGCTGGCGGGCCGCGCGGCGGCGCGGTTCGAGCTGGGAGAACACGCCGGCGCGGTCGAGGACGCCACGGCGGCGATCGCGAAGGAGCCCGACGCCCTCTTCACGCGCGCGGCCGCCTATGGGGCGCTCAAGCGAAGCGAGGATGCCGTGCGGGATTGGACCGCGTACCTGGCGAAGCGGCCGAAGGACAGCCATGCGTGGATGAATCGGGGGAATGAGCACGGGCGCATGGGGAACAAGGCGGCGGCGGTGGCCGACTGGAACCAGGCGGTCCTGCTGGACCCCAGGCTCAAGGAACAGCTGGAACCGCTGATCAGATAGAAGTTCAAAGTTCAAGGTTCAAAGTTCAAGGTTTAACGAGGGGGGCGGTCGAGATGCTGTTTCAGGTAGCGCGTGAAGCCGCCGATCCTGCCCTTGGTTTCATGGGCTTGTAGGTAAAGTTGATCGAAGGTCTGCTGATCGAAGTACCGGCCATCGAGTCCCGCATAGAGATGGGATTGGAATTCGGTCACGGATCGATAGGCAATTCTCAAGAAGCGAACGAACTCCCTATTCGTTCCGGCATCGAAGCCCTCCGCGATGTTGGCCATCGCTGATATCGGGCATTTCCGAATCTGGCGAAGCCAGAAACCATCTCGGGTGCATTGCATTTTCCGGTGGGCGCTCATCAAGGCTTGATTGAGCATTCGGGACGCCTTCCATGCTTCGATTTCTTCGAAGCGCTTGATCCTCACATATCGGTGTGCACTCAGACCCGTCGGAGGGGCATCAATTCTGAAACTTTGAACTTTGAACGTTGAACATTGAACGTTCGATCAGATAGCCCTTGTGATCTCTTCCAACGCATCTGGGTTTTCCACAGAGGCTATGTCTCCAAGGGGTTGTCCCAGGTACTTCTTCCGGATCGCGCCGCGGACGATCTTCGCCGAGCGCGTCTTCGGCAGCATCTTCACGAACTTCAGCGCCTCGGGCTTCAGCGTCTTGCCGAGGTGCTTCACCACCTGGTTCTTGAGCTCCTCCCGCAGCGGCTCCGAGGGCGTGTGGCCGGGCTTGAGCACCACGAAGCAGACGACCGTCTCGCCCTTGATCTCGTGCGGCACGCCAATCGCCGCCGCTTCGGCCACCGCCGGGTGCTCGATGAGCGCGGACTCCACCTCCGCCGGCCCCGTGCGCTTGCCCGCCAC
>DASTON010000013.1:0-3475 GCA_035762525.1 Planctomycetota bacterium
GGCGACGGGGCTCGAATCCACCTTCGCTCTGTTTCTGCTTGATGGTTTACATCGGAGCTTCGGTGGGATTCTCTTGGGCGTCCGAAGCACTCGTTCCATTCGAACTTGGATCGCTACGAAAGCTGGCGAGGGCGACGGGGCTCGAACCCGCAACCTGTGGATCGACAATCCACTGCTCTAACCAATTGAGCTACGCCCCCGCGCGGGCCGTCGAAGCGGCGTGATTGTAGCGCCCTCCGGTTCCGGGTCAAGTCGCGCGACTCTCTGCTTCACCACTGGGAACTGACGGCTTCGCCTGATGTCTGACGTCTGGTTTCCGATGTCTAACCTTCGGTATGCCACGACGCCACGCCCAGGATCGACCGGCACTCGGGACAGAAATACATCTTCTCCCGGACGTAGATCGAAATCTCCGTCTCGCTCGATCCCATGTTCTCCCACGTGATGTCGGTCTTGCAGTGCGGACAGACCGGCCCGGTGCCGGCCAGGTCGCGGCCGTCCTGGGAGGGCTTGGCCGCCGCCTTCCCCGCTTTCTTCTTCGCCTTGGGAGCCTTCATGGTCCGCCCATCCTACCGTTTCCCGTATGAAGCTAGTAGCTCGTAGCTGTCGGCTTGCAGCTCGACGCTTGAAGCCCAGCTGGGAGCTTCGATGCATGGAGCTGGGTGCTTCACCCCCCTTCCCTCCATCAGGCCGTGTGAGTATGATTCAGCTAATGGCCTTAAGACACCTTGTGGGCCTCGATATAGGTTCCCGGTACGTCAAGGCCGTCCAGATCACCGACAACAACAGCAAGCTCTCCGTCACCAACTACGGCGTCGCCGAGATCATCGCCCCCCGCACCGCCGCCGATGCGGTTCTCGAGATCTTCGACTCCCGCAAGTTCAAGACCAAGCGCGTCGTCGCTTCCGTCTCCGGACGTTCCGTCTACGTCCGCTACGTCCTCATGCCGCAGATGAACGAGGAGGAGCTCGTCAACGCCGCGAAGTACGAGATGGGCAAGTACATCCCCGTCGAGGTCGACGAGGTCATCCACGACGTCCAGAAGCTCGGCAACCTGGAGCCCGCAACCCCGCAGGCCGACGCCGAGATGCGCGTCCTCCTGGTCGCCGCCCGCCGCAGCTTCGTCGACGAGCAGGTCGCGGCCATCGAGTCCGCGGGACTCACCCCGGTCATCCTCGACGTCGACGCGTTCGCCCTCGGCAACGCCTACGAACTGGGCGCCTACGTCAATCCGCAGTCGATCGTCCCCGGACGCCTCATCGCGCTCGCCGACATCGGCGCGTCGAAGACGTCCGTGCACATCATGGACGAGACCGGACCCTACTTCACGCGCGAGATCTACAAGGGCGGCGACGACTTCACGGGCGCCATCGCGGCCCGCACCGGGCTCGAGTCGCACGACGCCGAGGCCTTGAAGCGCGACGTCTCCGCCCGAGGCGGCGACGGCGGGGGCGGAGGCGGCGAGAGCGGCGGACCCGAGGCGATCGTCGTCCTCGAGGAAGAGGACGCGAAGAAGATGCAGCCCGAGGAGGACGTGGAAATGTCCGGGGCGCCGATCGTGGTCGTCGAAAACGAGGAGCGGGCGCGGCTCGGAGACGATTCCGGCGACGCGCCGCGCATGGTCGAGTCCATCGCGGGCGTCCTCGACGATCTCTGCCACGACATCCAGATCTCGATCGACTACTTCGAGAACCAGCACGACAAGAAGGTGCACGAGGTCCTGCTCACGGGGGGCGGCTCGAACATGACGGGCCTGACGGAGTCGCTCGAACACCTGCTCCAGCGCCCGTGCCGCGTGTGGGATCCCGTCCAGCACATCCCGATGGAAATGGACGAGGCCGCGATGCAGATGATGAAAAACTCCGCGCCGCAGACGGCCATCGCGCTGGGACTGGCGAGTCGCATCCGGAAAGACTAAAGCAACTTCACCCGGCCGGTCGTGATGTCGTAAACCGCCCCGACAATCGTCAGCTCGCCCTTCGATTCCAGGTCGCGCAAGATCCGGCTCATCTCGCGAAGGTCGCGGATCGCCCCTTCCACATTCGACCGCACGAAGTCTTCGAGCGGCGCGTCGGACCCGAGGTGATGGGTGGACGTCCGGATCCGGCGCGCGATGTCGAAGGCCGATCCCTCGTACCACCCCGTGTCGCGCGACATCCGCACCGCGGTGCAATCGGTGTGTCCGAGCACGACGACGAGGCGGCACCCGAGCCGGTCCACGCCCAGCTCGAGGCTTCCCGCGATTTCGGACGTCATGACGTTGCCCGCGACGCGCACCATGTAGAGCTTGCCGGGCGGCTGGTCGAAGATCGCCTGGGGCACGACGCGCTCGTCCGTGCAGGCGAGCACCGCCGCGACGGGCCGCCGCTCCGCGGGCTGCGGCGCGGCCTTCCCGGTCTCGATGGCCCGGCGGTTCCCCGCGAGCAACGTTTCAATGATCTCGTTCATTTCTCAGTACCCGCCAACACCCCGCCGAAGCCCCACAAGAACTGACCACAGGCTCAGGAACGAGCCAAAGGCGGGCTCGCCCCGCCGTAGCCCCACAGGAACTGATCAACAGAGACAGGAACAGGGCGAAGGCGGGCCTACCTTACCAGCTTCCCGCCCTTCTCCAATGTGTAGAACCGATTGATTTCGACCTTCTCAAAAGCCTGGGTTGTCCTCGCCGCGTCGGGCCAGATGACCTCGACCCTGTCGATGATCTTCGCCTTGCCCACGCCGAACCGGCAGTCGGTGTCGTCGCGATGTCCCGCGTGACCCAGCCCGCCGTACACTTCGCGCGTCTGGCGCGTGCCGCCCGCGGTCAGAAGCACGCGAGCCCCCACCGCCTGCCCCTTCAGCCGCAGGTTGAAGAAGCCGTTCCCGGTCCGTCCCGCGAGCGCGTTTCTGAAAAGGCCGGCCGACAGCGGGCGCGATTTGACCTGCGCCTCCGTCAACCGCATGTTGTTCGTGCCGATGAGGATGTCCGTCGCGCCGTCGCGGTCGAAATCGCCGAGCGAAATCTGGCTCGCGTTCATCCATCGGAAACCCAACTTGTCCGTCCACTCCTCGAACCGGCCGTCGTCCTTCTGGTGAAAGAGCTTGAGAATCTGCGGGTCCGGATAGTCGCTCGAGGCGATCAGGAGATCGAGCCGGCCGTCGTTGTCGACGTCGAGCCAGCCGCAATGCAGGTCGCCCTGGTTCCACCGCCCTTCCTGCGGCGCCCGCTTGATGCGGTCGGGATCGCGCCGGAAGACGAACCCGCCCGCGGCGCCCTGGTTCACGAGGAGCATCGACTTGTCCGACGACGGCCCCGCCCACCAGTGCGCGATCTCTCCGAGGAAGCAGTCCATGTCGCCGTCGTTGTCGAAGTCCGCGACCGCGGCGTCGAACGTGTTGCCGTTCGACCGCCACTCGCCCTCGTCCACGAGATCGGTCCCCCGCTCCTTGAAGATCTTCTTCACCTCGTCCGAGTACTTGCCGCTCCGGTCCGCGT
>DASTON010000014.1:0-3523 GCA_035762525.1 Planctomycetota bacterium
GCTCTCTCGCGCGCGAAGCGCGCGTGGGGTCGTAGGCGATCTCGCCGTAGCCCTGTAGCAGCTGCTACAGGGCGAAGGCGGGTCGCCCGCTCTCCTTGATCGTGGGTCGATGACGGATGACCGATGACAGATGACTGAGGACTGGACACCTCCTTCTGATGTCTGAAGTCTGGTTTCTGATGTCCAACTCCGACCCCAAAACCTCGAAAATATGGGTTTTGGGTTGACACTGGCACGAGTCCTGCTATATTTGGGCCCTTCTTGAGGAGTTTCGGGGGAGTTCTTTCCGCCGAGGCCGACCGGTTTCGTAACTAAAAACCCTGCGGAGGGCGCTTTCGTCTTCGCATCGGGCAATGCGGAGGCCGGGTGTCCGCGACTGGACTTGACCTGCTGGCGTAGCTCAGCGGTAGAGCACCCCCTTGGTAAGGGGGAGGTCGTGGGTTCAAGCCCCATCGCCAGCTCCATCCACCTTCGCTCGTGGAAGGGGTGGAGCTTCGGCGGGATGTGTCGATGGGGCGGCCGGAAGACGTGAAGTCCTTGAGAGCTGAAAGCTGAAAGCGGTCATACAGGACCATTCCAGGAGGGAAGCGCGTCATGGCTAAGGAAAAGTTCCAGCGGACGAAGCCGCACGTCAACGTCGGCACGATCGGTCACATCGACCACGGCAAGACGACGCTGACCGCCGCTCTCACCGCCGTGAGCGCCGCGCTGGGCCGCGGCAAGGTCCGTTCGTACGACGAGATCGCGAAGGCCTCCGAGAAGGACGGCCGCCGCGACCCGTCGAAGATCATCACGATCGCCATCTCGCACGTCGAGTACGAGTCGGAGAAGCGCCACTACGCGCACATCGACTGCCCGGGCCACGTCGACTACATCAAGAACATGATCACCGGCGCCGCGCAGATGGACGGCGCGATCCTCGTCGTCAGCGCGGCCGACGGCCCGATGCCCCAGACGAAGGAGCACGTGCTCCTCGCGCGCCAGGTGCAGGTGCCGTCGATGGTCGTCTTCCTGAACAAGGTCGACCTCGTCGACGACCCCGAGCTGCTCGACCTCGTCGAGATGGAAATCCGCGACCTGCTCACCAAGAACGGCTTCAACGGCGAGAAGACGCCGATCATCCGCGGCCAGGCGAACCTGGCGGTCCAGAACCCGAAGGACCCCAAGGCCATGGAGCCGATCAAGAAGCTCATGGCGGCGCTCGACGACTACATCCCGCTTCCTCCCCGCGAGATGGACAAGCCCTTCCTCATGCAGATCGAGGACGTCTTCTCGATCAAGGGCCGCGGCACGGTCGGCACGGGCCGCATCGAGCGCGGCGTCTGCAAGATCGGCGACGACGTCGAGATCGTCGGCTTCAACAAGGAGCCGCTCAAGAGCGTCATCACGGGCGTCGAGGCGTTCCAGAAGGAGCTCGAGACGGGCCAGGCCGGCGACAACGTCGGCGTCCTGCTCCGCGGCATCGACAAGGAGCAGCTGGAGCGCGGCATGGTCATCGCCAAGCCCGGCTCGATCACGCCCCACACGCTGTTCGAGGCGCAGATCTACGCGCTGTCGAAGGACGAGGGCGGGCGCTCCACGCCGTTCTTCAAGGGCTACCGCCCGCAGTTCTACTTCCGGACGACGGACGTCACGGGCGCGGTGGAGCTGATGCCCGGCACGGAAATGGTGATGCCCGGCGACAACGCGCCGGTCAAGGTCGAGCTCATCAGCCCGATCGCCATGGACAACAACCTGCGGTTCGCCATCCGGGAAGGCGGCAAGACCGTCGGCTCGGGCGTGGTGACCAAAATCCTGAAGTAGGGAGCCTCATGGTCCGCGAAGCGATCTTCATGGAGTGCACGGTCTGCGGCACGCGGTACTACCGCACGACGAAGGACGGCAAGAGCCAGGCGAAGCTCGAACTGAAGAAGTTCTGTCCGAAGTGCCGCAAGCGGGTGCCCCACAAGGAGAAAAAGAAGTAATGACGCGCACCCGGGGGCGTCAAACAGGACCGTAGGTCAATTGGTAGACTACCGGTCTCCAAAACCGGGGGTTGTGGGTTCGAGTCCCACCGGTCCTGCCACAACACGGCGCAGGACGATGGTGTGGGAAGAAGAAAAGGACAGGCGCAGCTTCGAGCCCCCGGCTCCCAGCTCCCAGCCAACGGCGGAGTGATTTTCGGCGGACCGAAGGCGTCGAACAGCGAGGCGGACGAGCGCATCGAATGGGCGGCATGAAAGCGGCTGAAGGCGAAGAGGACTTCGAACGCGAGGCGCCCCGGATCGAGCCGGCCGCCCCGACGGCGGTCTCGGACGCCCGGTTTCGCGCGATCGCGCTGGCATCCGCGCTGATCACGGCGTTCTGCGCCGGCGCGTCGGTCTACTTCCTGTTCACCCCGCGCGTCGCGGGCGTCGCGCTTCCGGTGAACGCCTGGATGGGCGTCGGCGCCGGCCTCTTCCTGGCGCTGGCGTGGCTCGTCGTCACGAAGCTCTCGGCCCGGCTGGGATACGCGAAGGGCGGGCAGGGGCGATGGGCCCGGGTGGGCGCGTACGTCGGGTTTGGCCTGATCGCGCTCTACGGGGCGATCGCCCTCCACAAGCTCCCGGGGCTCGAGAGCCGGTGGTTCGCCGGGGAGTTCGGCCTGTGGCAGAAGAAATTCCTGGGGGCCCTGTTCACGGTGCGGCCGGTGCTCTTTCCGGCCATCGGCTTTTTCCTGGCGTCGATGATCGGCTTCCACCTGTTCGTCAACCGGCCCCGCGCGGCGGAGTTCCTGATCGAGACCCAGGGCGAGTTGAAGCGGGTCTCGTGGCCGACGCGGCGGGAGTGGATCGGATCGACGGTCGTGGTGCTGGCGCTCGTGACCGTCCTCTCGCTCTTCCTCTTCGGCGCGGACTCGGTGCTCTCTCCGATATTGCAGAAACTGAGGATCGGATTCTGATGACCGAGACGACGGACAAGAAGTGGTACGTGGTGCGCGTCCAGAGCGGCCGCGAGGAGCAGGTCGCCGAGGCGCTCAAGCGCCGGGTCGCCTCCGCCGGGCTGGCGGAATCGATCACGGACGTGATCGTGCCCATGGAGAAGGTGACCGAGATCCGGAGCGGGCGCAAGACGGTCCGGGACAAGAAGCTCTACCCGGGCTACATCATGATCGAGATGGCGATCAACAAGGATTCGTGGTTCCTCGTGCGGGAGACGCCGGGGATCGGCGACTTCCTCGGCCTGAAGGAGCCCATCCCGATGGCCGAGCACGAGGTCGCCAAGATGAAGGCGGCCCAGTCGGCCGACGAGGAGGACCGACCCAAGATCAAGATCGATTTCCAGAAGGGCGACCAGGTCCGGATCAAGGAAGGCGCGTTCGAGAACTTCGACGGGCTGGTCGAGGAGATCAACCCGCAGAAGGGCCTCGTCAGCGTCACGATCACGATCTTCGGCCGCGCGACCAAGGTGGACCTGGAATATTGGCAGGTTGAGAAAACTTAGAGAGCCGAGACATGCCCCCGAAAAAAGAGGTGATGGTCAAGATCAAGATCCAGTGCCCGGG
>DASTON010000015.1:0-3151 GCA_035762525.1 Planctomycetota bacterium
CTGCGCGAAGTGCCACGACCACCCGTTCGACAAGTGGACGCAGGAGGATTTTTACGGGATGGCCGCGTTCTTCACGCAGGTGAACGTCCGCCGCAACGAGATGAAGGACAAGGACGGCAAGGACGCCAAGGACAAGAAGGCGCAGGAGTACTCCTTCGAAGTCTCGGACCGCGAGGCCAACCGGCGCCGCCCGCAGGGTCTCGTGATCCCGGAATCGAAGAACAAGACGCCCATCAAGCCGTCGTTCCTGGCGTCGGCGGCCAAGCCGCAGGCCGGCGAGGAGCTGCGGACCGCGTTCGCCCGCATCCTGACGGCGCCCGAGAACCACCAGTTTGCGCGCGCTATCGTCAACCGCACGTGGGGCCGCTTCATGGGCCGCGGCTTCGTCAACCCCGTCGACAATTTCGACGCCAAGAACGCGCCGAGCCATCCCGACCTGCTCGACGCCCTCGCGGATGATTTCGCCCAGAACAACTTCGACATCAAGCGCCTGATCCGCGAGATCGCGCTGTCCGAGACGTACCAGCGGACGTCGCGCACGAAGGGGAAGCGGGATCCGGAAATGGAGAAGTACTACGCCGTGGCGCCGGTCCGCGCGCTGACGCCCGAGCAGATCATGAACTCGCTCTTCACGGCGGCCACCGCGCCGGGCGCCGCGCCGGCCTACCGTCCGCGCGAGCTCCTCGGCGCGTTCCGGGACTTCCGCTACGCGTTCGGCGACGACGAGGCGGCGGAGATGGTCGAGTTCCAGGGCACGATCCCCGCGGCGCTCCTCATGATGAACAGCCCCGTGGTCCAACGGGCGACGATGGCCGCGGCGCGCGGGGCGGGCGGTCGGCTGGCCGACATCGTGGCCAAGTACAAGAGCCCGCGCGACCAGGTGACCGCGATGGTCGCCGCGACGCTCTCGCGCGCGCCCACGATCGCGGAGATCAACCGCTTCGTGCCGGTCGCCGCGAAGGGCCCGCAGGGAGCCGAGGATGTCTACTGGACCTTGCTGAACAGCAGCGAGTTCCTTTTCAACAAGTAGGAATCAAGAATCAAGAATCAAGAATTAAGAATCTAGAATCTAGAATCTGGAATCTGGAATCTGGAATCCGAAGGGGCGTCTAATCCGAATATGGCGGAGGACGCCAGGCGGGTTCCTGGCAAAGTCGTACCCGCCGCTTTTCTTCTTCTCGCCGGACTGATCGGCTTCGCCTGGGTTGAGTTTTATTCTGAGCCGATCGTAGATGTGCACTCCGCGCCCGCGGGGAAAGCAACCGTCACCTTCGCTGTTGCGAGGTCTCCCATCCTGAAGCGTCGCACCAGCCGGCTGGTGATGATCGAAGGGCAGGGGGCCGCTCGAGATCACAACGCTTGGATCCCGGGGCACGCTCCCCCGCAGTGGGTCGGACCCGAGGTCGTCTTGATCAGCGATTCGGCTGGGATTCGAATCGCCAAGTCATCGGTGTCCCGCGAACTCTGGAAACTGGAAGGCACGCTCCAGTCCGGCAAGAACAAGTTTTCACTCCTCAGGCAAATCGCAGCGGAAACTAGGGACCCGGACTTGTTGCAGTTCGTCTCTCACAACAAGTAGTTGCGGTACAATTCAGGGATGCCGGATCTCAAGAAGAAGAGGCGCAAGCCTGTTCTCCTGATCACCGTCGCTTCACTCGCCGCGGCCACGATTTCCTATCTCGAATTCTTCGCGGATCCCATCATCGATCCGCCCGAGTTCTTCAGCGACGGCCACGTGCAGATCCAATACCTGGTCGCGCGCTCTCCCTTCTCGAGGCGCGTCGTCTCGCGAGCCGTCACGGTGGACCGGTTGTGGCGTCCCAGCCGCTACGAGTTCCGAGGCCGCGACGTCCTGGTCGATCGGGCCCCGGCGACGGAAGCGGTGGCTCCCGACTGCGTGCTCCTGGCGGACGATGACGTTCACGTCGGCCCGCCAGAAACCCGCCGACTGCTGCTGGATCAGCAGGGATATGTCCGCTTCCTGCGCGAGAGGTCCATGGGGGAGGGGCTTGCCCCCTTCTTGAGGCAAGTCGCGGAAGTGACGGGCGACCTCCACCTCCTTCGCCTCGTCGGCACGGCCTGCGTCCACGGCAAGATGGACTAGCGTCCCCGCCCGCCGTTTTCGCCGCTCGCAATGACTGATGTCTGATTTCTGATATCTGATTTCTGTTTCTACTTGCCCGAGTTAGTTGACTTTCATGCCCGAGCATGTATACTTCCCGGCATAGGGAGGGACGCATGCCCAAGAACCCGCACGCCAAGGCCCTGTCCGTGCTCGGAGCGAAGAAGGGCGGCAACGCCCGGTCCCGCAGCCTGACCCCCGAAGAGCGGCGCGACATCGCGCGCGATGCCGTCCAGGCGCGCTGGAGGAAAGCGGGCAAGCTCAAGAAGGAAGATTCGCGGACCGACGCCCGCGCCGCGTTCGCCGCGATCCTCGACGCCGAGCTCATCGCGATCCGCGACGCGGGAATGCTCAAAGAGGAGCGCGTTCTCCTCAGCCCCCAGGGGCCGTCGATCCGGGTCGGGTCCGCCGACGTCCTCAACTTCTGCGCCAACAATTACCTTGGGCTCTCGTTCCATCCCGAAGTCGTCGCCGCGGCGCGGCGGGCGCTCGACACCCACGGCTACGGGCTCAGCTCCGCGCGGTTCATCTGCGGAACGCAGGACCTCCACAAGCGCCTCGAAGCGTCGCTCGCCAGATTCCTGGGGATGGACGACGCCATCCTCTACACCTCCTGCTTCGACGCGAACGGGGGGCTGTTCGAGACGATCCTCGGCGAGCAGGACGCGATCATCTCCGACGCCCTGAATCACGCGTCGATCATCGACGGCGTCCGCCTCTGCAAAGCCGAGCGGTTCCGGTACGCCCACTCCGACATGAAGGAACTCGACGAGTGCCTGAAGAAGGCGAAGAGCCGGCGGCTCCGGCTCATCGCCACCGACGGCGTCTTCTCGATGGACGGAGACGTCGCGAAGCTGGCCGACATCTGCGCGCTCGCCGACGAGCACAACGCGCTCGTCATGGTGGACGACTCGCACGCCACGGGCTTCATCGGGAAGACGGGGCGGGGGACGCCTGAGCTCTGCGGGGTTCAGGACCGCGTCGACATCATCACCAGCACGCTCGGCAAGGCGCTCGGCGGCGCCGCGG
>DASTON010000016.1:0-5464 GCA_035762525.1 Planctomycetota bacterium
GACCGCCAGAGGTTGCAGGAGACGATCAGTGCCCTCAATGGCAGCGGCACCATGCTTGATCGCGTCGTCCCGCGAAGGGCGCTCTCGGGCCAGGTCACGTCAGTGGCTTCTGAGCTTGGTCTTGTCGTCATTTCGATCGGCCGCGATGCGGGCGTTAATGAAGGTGACGAATTCATGATCCACCGCGGCGAGACGTTTCTCGCCTCGATTACGATTGAACGAGTCGACCGTGCATGGTCCGCAGGCCGGGTGGTCCTCAAAGGCAAGGAAGTACCCAAGATCGGAGATCAGGCATCCAACAACTTCCTGCCCGTGCCCGGGAAGACGGGTGGCGTAGCCCAGCTTCCCGCGCCTCCGGTTAGGAAAGTTCAAACGATCACCGGCGACGAAGTCGCCATTGAGGGCATTGACCCGGCCTCTGTGAAGAAGGGCGCGGTCCTCGTCTTGTCTCGCGATTGGAAGTATGTGTCGGCGGTCGAGGTCGTCGACGTGATCGGCGCCACGGCCAAGACGCGCGTCCTTCCCCGACTTCGAGCCCAGCCGATCGAGACGGGGGACCTCGCGGTGCCCGTCACGTCGACCCGCGAACTGTGGCGGGTCCTTCCCGACTCGATTCGTAAGGACATCCTTTCCGACCGGAGCCTCCGGGAAGCGCATCTCAAGCTGTTCTTCCTGAGGGCGAAAGGCGGTGGCCGGTGAATCCCGTCGCCCCTTGGTTGGTGGCCTTTGCCCTCCTGATGGGCATCGCGCTGACCTTGCTCGTCGGCGAACGGAAGTCGCCGGTCAACGTGGTCTCCCGCGATCCGTCCCAACTTTCCGAAGTCGACTCCGCGCTCATCTTGAATCGCATCCGCGAGGGCGACCTTGTCGCCATCAAGGGGGACCTCGAGGGCGCGAAAGCGGAATGGAAGAAGGCGCGCGAGAAGGGCGCCGGGTACTGGCCCATCCATGAAGCGATTGGCGACTCGCTCGCCCGGCACGCCCTCGACACGGAGGCGGACGAAGAGTTCGAGACCGCGATCCGGATCGCGGGTCAGCAATTGGGGCGCGCCCCAGCCACGCTCTGCCTGAAACGGGCCGGAGCGCTGCTTCGCCTTAAGAGGCCCGAGCCCGCCCTTAGGCTCCTCATTGAATGTGGGACACCAGACAAGCTCGCCAGCGCCATTATCAGAATCGTGCGGGAAACGCCGGCCCTTCTCGACATCGTCAAGGAGGCGGCGAGAACGCGCGATCCACGGCTTTGGGCGATCGTGGCCGCGGAAGCGCCGGATCCGGCGGACAAGGCCTCCGCTTTGGGAAAGTACGCCCGAGGCGTGGCTCCGGACAATACGGAGCTTGCCACGCGCGCCATCCAGGCGCTGCGGGAGTGCAAGAGACTCGACGAGGCGATTGAAGTCGCGACCGCGTGGGTGAAGGCCGCGCCCTCGAGTCCCGACGCCTACGAGACCTGGGGCCGCCTCCTCGCCGAGACGGGCGACCGGGACCGGGCCCGGCTCATCCTCTCCACGATCGTGGACGTGAAGCCCGGAGATGCCGGAGCTCATCTGCGGCTGGGCGCCGCGCTTCGGGACCTCGACGACTTTGCCGGAGCGATCGCCCAGTTCGAAGAGGCGGAGCGACTTCGTCCCGAAGACTCCATCGCCGCCGCGGAAATCGGGCTCACGCAGGTTTCGCAAGGCAACTTCGAGGCCGCGGCCGCGGCGTTTTCAAAGATCTCCAAGGGCGGCGGCTCCGAAGACCTTCGCCGGAGGTTGCCCCTCGAAGTCCAGCCGCGGATCGATGCCGCCCGGCGCGCCGGCAATCTCGAGGCCGTGGCCAAGCTGCGCCGCTGGTGCGGGGAGCTCGGCATCGTGGAAGCCGGACTGTTCGACATCAAGATCGTCATGACGTGGGACGCCCACTCCGACGTGGACCTGGATGTGACAGATCCGAAAGGAGAGACGGTCAACCACGGTCATCGCCAATCCGCGAGCGGGGCGATCTATCCATTCGACAACACGCAGGGCCGGGGACCGGAGCACTACGTTCTCCACAAGGCGCCCAAGGGGAAGTACCGCGTGGGCGTCCACCTCCATGGCCAGACGACCTCGAAAGTGAAGATCGAGATCATCCTCTTCGAAGACACGCCGCGTGAACGCCGCCTGTCCGCCCACGCGGAACTGGGCGGAAAGAAGACGGAGGCGTGGCCGATCGAGTTCGACGTTCCGTAGTCAGCGCGCAATCGGGAATCGCTCCCTTGAAGCCGTAGTGGCGCTTCGCTAACATCGCAAAGTTCCATGGATAACCCTCCGGGGTCGGATCTCGACCTTCGCAAGGAAATCGCGGCGGACGCCGCGGAGCCCCAGGAGACGCCTTCGATCTTTGTCCGGGCCGGCCAGTTCTTCCTCGTCCCCCTCGCCATCGTCACCGCCTGCGTCGCCGTCTACGCCTTCTTCCAGTACATGGTCTCCGAGCCGTACGCGCCGCGCGACCTCATCGGCGAGATCCGCACCGGCGGCGCCGTCGCGCGCAAGCACGCGTCGAACCACCTCGTCCAGGTCCTGTTCGAGCAGTGGCGGCGCGACCGGCTCGACCGCACGCTCGTCGACCCGCTCCTCGCGCTCTTCATCGAGCTTCCCCCCAACGAGACGCCCGCCGACCCCGTGACGAAGGCCTTCGCCGGCGAAAGCCCCGCGATCCGCGCCATCATCGCGCGCTGCCTCTCCTACTTCCGCGACGCCCGCGCCGTCGAGCCGATCCTGGACGCGATGAAGGACGAGCGCAGCTCCGACACGCTCGCCGCGTATTTCGACGCGCTCGGCGGCATCGGCGCGCCGGAGTCGGCCCCCGCCCTGATCAAATACCTTGACCATCCTTCGACGGTGGTGAAAAAATACGCGGCCTTCAATCTCGCGGCCGTGGCCGCGCCGAAGAAGGAGAAGAAGGGGGAACCCAAGGCCGCGCCCGCGACACCGGCGGTGCCCGAGGCCATCCCGCACCTCCTCCGCAAGCTCAAGGATGCCGGAGAACGCGACGAGGTCCGGTGGAACGCGGCGCTGGGCCTGGCGATTTTCCTCGGCGACCCCTCCGGCCGCGAGGTCCTCCTGCAGATGCTGGACCGCGCCCACCTGGAGCGGATCATCGGGGCGGACAAGAAGGAGCCGAACGTGCGCGAGCTCGTGGCCCACGCGATGACCCAGGCGTGCCACGCGGCGGCCGAACTGCGCGACGCCGCGTTCAAGCCGGCGCTGGAACGGGCCAAGGAAGATCCGGACATGAACGTGCGGGCCGCGGCGCGGCGCGCCATCGGAATGATCGACACCAAGAAGAGCGGATAAACATGGCTGAAGAAGCGAAAGGCTCGGTTCCTGCCCCGAAGGGTGGCGCAGCTTCTCCTTCGGGGCCGGTTCCCAAGGGCGCGGCCGCCCCCAAGGGCGGCGTCATCGTCGGCCAGTACCCGCCGCCCGAGCCCGTGACGCGCCGCCGGTTCCTGCTCTCGTGGGCGGGCGCCGCATGGGGCACGTTCACGCTCGCGAACGCGGTCGGAGCCGCCGCGACGCTGCGCTTCATGCTCCCGAACGTGCTCTTCGAGCCGCCCCAGAAGTTCAAGGCGGGGAAGCTCGACGACTACGAGTGGGACAAGCCCGACCAGCGCTACAAGACGTCGCAGAAGGCGTGGCTGATGAAGACCCACACCGACTACAACAAGAAGCCGGCCTTCATCGCGCTCGACACGACCTGCACCCACCTCGGGTGCACGCCCAACGTCCTCTACACGGAAAACAAGATCAAGTGCCCCTGCCACGGGAGCGGCTTCCGGTTCACGGGCATCAACTTCGAGGGCCCGGCGCCCCGCCCCCTGGAGCGGTACAAGGTCTTCATCGATCCCATCGACGGCCAGATCACGATCGACAAGACCAAGAAGTTCCATTACGAAAAGGGCGAGTGGGAAGACCGCGAGTCGTACATCGACCTGTCGAGTGCATAGACATCAGAAATCAGACATCAGAAATCAGAAGGCTTGAGGATAGAGAGACGGAACCAGGGGAGTGAGAACTGACAACCTCGGAAATCGGACTGATGTCGGATGTCTGATTTCTGATTTCTAACCACAATGGCGAAAAAGGGCGAACTCGGCAGGGTCTGGGACTACATCGTCAACACCCAGGTCTGGCGCAGCATCATCCGCCACGGCTATCCCAACACGCCCCGCAACCGGTCGCTCGCCGTCCTCGCGAACCTCGTTCTCCACCTGCACCCGCTGCGACTCCGCAAGAGCGGCATGCGCGTCCGCTACACGTGGTGCATGGGCGGCATCACGTTCTTCCTCTTCCTCGAGCTGACGATCACGGGCCTCCTCCTGATGTTCTACTACCGGCCCACCGCGGAATACGCCTACCCCGACATCACGTACCTCCGCGCCGACGTGCCCCTCGGCATCATGCGCGAACTCCACCGGTGGGGCGCCCACGCGATGGTGATCAGCGTGTGGCTCCACATGATGCGCGTCTTCATGACGGGCGCGTACAAACCGCCCAGGGAGTTCAACTGGGGCGTGGGCGTCATCCTGCTGCTGCTCACGCTGCTCCTCTCGTTCACGGGCTACCTGCTGCCGTGGGACCAGCTCGCGATCTGGGCGGTCACCGTCGGCACGAACATGGCGCGAGCAACGCCCGTCATGGGACACGAAGGTCCCGGCGCGGCCTTCGTGGTCGTTCCGTATTCGAACGACGCGGGAACGATCAGCGTGGTCCACCAAGCCAGCGATGTGCGATTCGGTTTGCTGGGGGGACGGTTCGTCTCCGCGGCGACGCTCCTGCGCTTCTACGTGCTCCACTGCGTCGCGTTCCCGCTCGTGGCGGCGTTCCTGATTGCCCTCCATTTCTGGAGAGTCAGGAAGGACGGCGGAATTTCAGGACCCTTGTAGAAGCGAATTTCGAATTCCGAATTCCGAATCTCGGGCTGCTTCAAGGAGCTTGATGGTGGATCCCGAGATTCGAGATTCGTGATTCGAGATTCGTCTAGGTCGGGGGCTTGAGCTCGGCTTTCAAATGCCAGTTTTCTTGAAAGAACTGATCGGCGGGATGCTCAATCCCACGGTCTACGTCACGCTCGGCAGCGTGGGGTTCGTCCTCATGCTCGTCACGTACCGGACGTGGACGAAGCCCAAATACGCCATCGCGCTCCTCGCCCTCCTCGTCGGCTTCTTCGCGCTCTCGTGGAGCGATCCCAACTTCAATGAGATCGTCACCAAGCCCGACAACATTCCCATCGTCGCGCTGGTATTCATCCTCGGCTTTTTCACGTGGCTCTCGCTCCGGCAGGCGGCGATCAACGACGAACGCATCGAACGCGGCGAGCCGCCGCGCGAAGCGACCGAGGCGAACGACCGCGTCCTCGTGTGGCCCGACCTGGTCTACCAGGAACTGATCTGCATGGTCCTCTTCTCGGTGCTCCTCATCGTGTGGTCCGTCTACATCCCGGC
>DASTON010000017.1:0-4690 GCA_035762525.1 Planctomycetota bacterium
CGGCCCGCGATCCGCTTGTCGCGGATCGCCTTCTGCACGCCGGGTTCGAGCTCGAGCAGGCTGAGCAGGTCCTTGATCCAGCCGGCCGAAAGTCCGAGGAGGCGCGAGATGCGCTGCATCGCCTCCGGCTCCTTGACGCCCGACCGCGTCGTGCGCTGGAGCATCAGGTGGATGGCCTGCGCCTTCTCGATGTCGGTCAGCCCCTCCCGCTGGAGATTCTCCGCGAGGTTCTGGACCGCCATCTCCTCGTCGGTCAGCTCCTCGACTTCGACTTCCACTTCCTTCCAGCCGAGCGCCTTGACGGCGTGCAGCCGGCGGTGGCCGTAGCAGAGCTCGACGCTGTCGCCCTTCATCCGTCCGCGGAGGGCGCCGGGCCACAGCCCGTTCTCCCGGATTTCCTCGGCGAGCGCCTGGACGCCTTCGCGGTCCATCTTGCGTCGGGCCTGGAACGGGTTGGGAAGGATGTCTTTGACGGGAACGACGATTTTCATGCGGCCCCCTCTGCCATTTGTGATGTTCAACGGAGAGTATAGACCTGAGAACAGAAATCAGACATCAGAAATCAGACATCAAGAACCAGACATCAGATATCAGACATCAGACATCAGATACCAGACATCTGCTCCTGGAGTCGGACATCGGACTCTTTCTTACTGATGTCTGATGTCTGATGTCTGATGTCTAACTAGTGATGCGTGGCTTCGCGGCGCATCTTCTCGCGCAGCCTTGGATTCTCGGAACTCATCAGAATCACTCGCCGAGGCTGGGAGCTGGAGGCGGGAAGCTGGAAGCTGCGCTCTAATGATGCGTGGCTTCGCGGCGCATTTTCTCGCGCAGCTTCTGGATGTGCACGAGCTGGTCCGCCGTGACGCCGTTGAATTCGACGCCCACGACGGCGCGGTCAGGATAGCGCTGGTCCTGCGTGCACCAGCGGATGACGACGGGCAGCGTCATCACCTTGCCGACGGGGACGAGCTTCGCGACGAGGCTGATCTGCGTGCCGATCGCGAGCCGCTCCGCGGCGGCGAAGCGCAGGCCGAAATCGCTCATGTCGAGGATCGGCCCGCCCACGTCCTTGCCCTTCGTGAGGCCGAGGAAGCCCCCCTTGTGGAGCGAGACGAAGCAGTCGCGCGTGTCGAACCGCTCGAAGCGCCGCGTGGGCGTCGGCGGCTGAGGATTGGCGTTGTCGGTCATTGGGTCGGCCATTATAGAAAGCGCGCGCCGCGGAGTCCGCTATATTGAGACAACGTGGCCGACCTGATCGAGCGCCTGACCGCGGTCCTCCGATCGGACCTTCCCTTCGACCGCGCCGCCCACGAGGCGTGCCGCCTCCTCCGGAGCGAAGTCCCCCACTTCAACTGGGTGGGCGTCTACATGATCGAGGGAGGCGACACGCTCGTGCTGAAGGCGTGGGATGGACCGGCCGCGACCGAGCACGTGCGCATCCCGATCGGCCAGGGCATCTGCGGGCTCGCCGCGCGCGAGGCCCGGACCGTCGTCGTGGACGACGTGAACAAGGACCCGCGCTATCTCGCCTGTTTCCTGCAGACGCGATCGGAGATCGTCGTGCCGATCTTCGCGGGCGGGAGCGTCGTCGGCGAGATCGACATCGACAGCGACCGCCCCTCGGCGTTCACGAAGGCCGACCAGGATCTCCTCGAGGGAATCGCGGAGGAATTGGGGAAGGCTCACACGCGGTGAAGCGCGGAGCGGATCCGTACCGGTCGATCGTCCTGCCGGTCCTTTCGCGCATCGAACCCGAACGCGCCCACCGCGCCGCGCTCCGCTGCCTCGCGCTGGCCCAGGCGGCGCCCGCGGGGCTCGCGCTGCTCCGGAGATTCGCGGCGCCCGACGATCCCCGGCTTCACATCTCGCGGTTCGGCTTGAAGTTCTCCCACCCCATCGGCGCGGCCGCGGGAATGGACAAGGACGGCGAGGCGGTCGCGGCGCTGCTCGCGATCGGCTTCGCGTCGGTGGAAGTCGGGACGGTCACGCCGAAGCCGCAGCCCGGCAATCCCCCGCCGCGCGTGTGGCGGCTCCGCGAAGAGGCGGCGATCATCAACCGCCTCGGCTTTCCCAGCGAAGGCGCGGCCGCGGTCGCGGACCGGCTCAAGCGTCTGAACGTTCGCGGCGCCGTCGGCGTAAACGTGAGCGCCAATCGCTCGACGCCGGCTTTCCGCGCGCCGGAGGACTGCGCGGCGGCGATGAAGACGATGTCCGGCGTGGCGGACTATGCCGTGCTGAACGTCAGCTCCCCAAATACGCCGGGGTTGCGCGATCTCCAGCGGCGCGGCTCGCTGGCGGCGATCCTTGGCGCGATGAAGTCCGCGAGTCGCCTTCCTCTTCTCGTAAAGCTGTCCCCGGACGTGAGCGATCACGAGCTCGAGGAAGCGCTCAGGGCGATCACCGACGCGGGCGCCGCAGGAGTTGTCGTGTCGAACACGACCACCTCCGGCGGCCGGGGCGGCGGATTGAGCGGCCCCCCGCTGCGCGCGCGGGCGAACGCGCTCGCGCGAAAGATCTACCGACGGTGCGGCCGGTCGCTGCCGATCATCGGCGTCGGCGGCGTGGGGACCGTCGCGGATGTCGTCGAGAGAATCAAGTCAGGCGCGAGTCTCGTGCAGCTCTACACGGCGTTCGTGTACGAGGGACCGGCGCTCCCCGGCCGCCTGGCGCGCGGCCTGTCGGAGTTCATGAAGCGGGAGGGAGTGGAGAATCTCGACGAATTGGTGGGCACGAGCTGTTGAAATCGCGTGCAGCAAGCGCGCGCCGGACGTCAGACCTTGTATGAAGCGGCTCCTCGTCGTTCCGCTGCTGTGCACGATCGCCTCCTGCGGTGATCGAGATCCGATCGGGGACGTGTGGGGATTCTTGTCGGAGTACAAAGCGGCCTACTACCTCGACAAGGCCGTCCGAATTCAAGAGCTCGATCCGACGGCCCGGGAATCGACGCTCCGGTCGATGGCGCAGAACCGGAAGCGGGCATCTGAGGTGATCCCGCTTTGCCGAATGCTTTTCGAAGCCAGGAAGAGCGGCGAGTTCCGCCGTCCTCTTATCGGCGCCGCCGGTTTCATCGGGACGACGGATTACGGGGATTGGAAACTTGAGCCCATCACGATCTACAAGGGAGTACCGATCCTCGTCGTGACGGGGTATGAGCTTGCGGGGATCCCGGAGCCGCCTGAGAGCTACGTGGAGTACTGCCTCAAGAACTGCGCTTGGAGGAATGACCGATTCACCAAGCACTCAAGGGATGCTGGGCGAAAGATCATCGAAGAGTTTTCGTCGTCGGATGCCCGTTGGGCCGGCCAGAAGGACTGGATCTTAGCCCAAGCCGAGTGAGCTATTTCCGGGACCGCTCGATCGCGATGAAGATGTCCACTTCGCCTTCGCCCGTCTTCGCGCTCCAGCGCTGGTCGTAGAGCTCGAAGTCGTACGCGTTCCGGTGGATATAGCCGTCCTCCTTCATCCACTGGTCCATGATGGCGTTCCAGGTCTTGCCGATGTCGCGGATGTGGCCGACGTGCGTGAATTGGGCGTAGGGGCCCGCCGGAATCGTGAAGGCCGTGAATCCGTCGAGAACGGGACCGGGGGTCGCGACTTCGACCGCCGCGGTGTACTCCATCTTCTTGTCGGGAGTCGCGCGGCAGGCGCCGTACGTCACCCACCCCTTTTTGCGGTTCCGGATCTCGGGGAGCCGGGGCACGAACTTCCCCCATAGCGACGGAATCTGGGGAATCGTCTCGGGCGTGAAGGTGTCCCGAATTCCGACGAGATGCAGTTCCCCGATCTCCAGGACCCGGTTGGGCATCCGCCCATGTTAGGGCAGATTGTGGATTGTCGATTGTGGATTGTGGATTTCCGATTCCTTCAAGGAGCTCTTCCGGCGATTGCGGCATCCACCATCCACAATCCGCCATCCACAATCGCCCGGCCCAGTTAGTGGATCAGTCCTTCTGTGTGAACTTCGAAGTCGCTTCGAAATCGATTTTGAGTTCGTGAGTTTCACCAGTGTTGGGATCGACTCCCTTGTACTTCGCGCGCACCGCGCCCGTCGTGTCGTGCGACACGGAGAGGCCGGTGTCGACATCGAGGGCGACCGTCCCCTTGGCCTCGAAGGTCGTCTCCTGGACCTCCGCGTTCTTGTCGCGCTTCCCTTCGGGGATCTCGAGCTTCCCGGTCGTCTCGAACGAAATCCGCGCAATCGACTTTTCGAGCTTCTCCATCTTCGCCTTCTGCTTGAAGGCGAAGATCCCGTCGTTGTCCTTCTGCTTGCAGGTGCCCTTCCACTCCGACACCCACTCGCCTCCCTGGGAGACGGGCTTCTCGGAGAGCCGGACCAGGCCGTTGACCACGAGATCGAGCGCCTCGCCCCACGCCTCCTTGTTCGCGTCGCTGGACGCGTACTCGCCGCGCTCGCCGATGCGGTAATCGGGCCCCGCCATCGAGAGAAACCAGCAGATCTGCTTCAACTTGCTCGTCGTCAGATCGCCGGGGGGCGCGCCGCGTTCGAAGTCGAATTGAAACGCCTCGTCGTCATACGTCCCGGCGACGCGGGCCGCCGAGTACTCCACCTTGTGGCCCACGCCCTTCGGCGACGGGCCGGTCACGCGCCGCACTCCTTCGCCCTTGATCCGGATCTCGTAGAAGGACAGGAACTCCATCGACGAGCGCACGAGGTTCGTGATCG
>DASTON010000018.1:0-11661 GCA_035762525.1 Planctomycetota bacterium
CTGATGACGCCGTACAGGAGGGCCTGCATCATGAGGAAGACGTAGAGGCCCGCGACGTCGCTCCAGGTCAGGCCGCCGATCAGGAAGCAGAGGAGGACCGCGGGCACCGACGTCATCATCAGGATCAGGAAGTACGCCAGCCCCGACATGAGCTTTCCGACCAGGATCCGGTCCACGGACAGCGGCGTCACGAGGAGGAGATCGATCGTCTCGCCCTCCTTCTCGCGCGTGATCGCGCCGCCGAGCGTGGCCGGCACGAGGAGGCCGAGGAGCAGGGTCTGCCCGAGCGCGAAGAGGCCGAACAGCTCGCGGGAGATCGAGCCCTGGAGGAGGACGCTCATCTGGTCGCGCGGCCACGAGGCCAGGACGATCGCGACCGAGAGCCCGGCATAAACCGTCAGGAGCGCGAACGCCTTCTTCGAGCGGAGCAGCGTCAGCAGCTCGCGGTCGAAGATCGGGTTGCGGCCGCGGCCGGTGGCGTCTTCGCGCGGATCGAACCGCGCCCCGACGCCCGTCTCCACCGCCGTCCCCGCTCCGTTCATTGGACGCGCCCCTTCGTGACCTTCATGAAGATGGCCTCGAGGTCGGGCCGGTTCTCGCGGATCCACAGCGGCCGGTGCTTGCGCGCGTAGAGCTCGTCCGACACGACGGCCAGCTCCTCGTCGCTACCGGAGAACTCGAACCGGAGCACGCCGTCGTCCTTCGTCACCGAGGCGATCTTCGGGTGGTGCGAGAGGAAGAGCTCGGCGCCGGGCTGGTCGTTGAGGACGACCACCTCGACGTCGCGATGCTCGCGCAGCGCCCGGAGGATGCTGTCGATCGAGCCGGCGGCCAGGAGCTCGCCGCGCTCCACGATCGCCACGCTCGTGCACGTGTCGGCCAGCTCCGAGAGGATGTGGGACGAGATGAAGATCGTCTTCCCCATCTGCCGGAGCTCCTTGAGCAGCTCCTTCATCTCGACGCGGGCGCGGGGATCGAGGCCCGACGCGGGCTCGTCCAGGATCAGGACGGGCGGATCGTGGACGAGCGTCTTCGCGAGGCAGAGCCGCTGCTTCATGCCGCGCGAGAGCGCGTTGACGAGGTCGTTCCGCTTGTGGTGGAGGTCGACGAGCGCCAGGCAGTCGTGGATGAGCCGGCTCCGCTGCGTCCGGGCGACGCCGTACGCCACGGCGAAGAAGTCGAGGAATTCCCAGACGCGCATCCCGTTGTACACCCCGAAGGAGTCGGGCATGTACCCGATGTGGCGGCGGACGTCCCGCACTTCGCGCACGACGTCGAACCCGTTGATCGTCGCGCGGCCGGAGGTGGGCTCGAGGAGCGTCGAGAGGAAGCGGAACGTCGTCGTCTTGCCGGCCCCGTTCGGCCCGATGAAACCGAAGATCTCCCCCTTCGGGATGTCGAGGGAGAGCTCCTTCACCGCGACGAAGCGGTCGTACGACTTCGCGAACCGGTCGATGGTGATCATTCGGTGGCCGCCTTGATACGGGAAATCCCCATGACCTGGGCCTCGGGCACGTTCTGCTGGTACCCGAAGATCCCGCCCAGGCCGCTCCGGCTGCTGACCCGGGCCCGGATCGCGAACCCGCCGAAGGCGGTCCGAGCGGTGAATGACTTCAGGTTGGATTGGGCGCCGAGCTGTTTCCATTGCCCGGCCACACGGTCGTAGATTTCGAACCGGCAGCCGCGACGGGCCCACTCCGAAGAGATGCGCAGGTCCTGCGCCTCGTATCCCGGCGGGATGTCGCGCGTGCGCAGCGTGAATTCGATTTCCTCCACTTCGATGGACGGATCCACCGGCGCCCGGATGACTCCGGTCCAGGTCGTTTGGCCATGGACATGGACGCTCCACGCCGAAGACTCGAGAATCCCGAAGTGGATCGCCTCTTCCTTGATGTCCGTGTTCGTCAGCGACGGCGTCCCCTCGTACCGGTAGAGGAGCGCGGGGCGGCCGCGGTCGTCGGCGACTTCCAGCGCGCGCGTCACGGCCTCGAACCCCTTCTGTTCCAGGAGCGAGCCGGCGATTCCTGCAACCGAGTGCGCCCCCATCGGGATCTCGAAGGATCCGGGCTTCACGGGGAGGATCCTCGGTCCATCCACGATCCACGCGTCGCGCAGCGGGAAGCCCGTACCGACCTCGACGTTTCCGCGCAGCGTCCCGTCGGCGCCTTTCTGGACCTGGAAGCGGATCGTCCCCGGCAGCGTCACCGTGTCGGTGGTCTCCAGGAGAACGGAATCCTGGGCGAACATCGGGAACGCGCGCACCTGCGCGTCCGGATCGAAGGCCGCCTGGAGGGGCTCCGAGGCCGAGCCCGCGCCTCGAAGCGCGAGCTGGCGTCCGAACGGAAACGGAAGGACCGGCGGATCCTCGAAGCCCAGGTCGGCCGACCCTCCCCGGGCCGAGAAGAGGCACCAGTAATTGTGGCGCACGTGGGGCCCTCCGGCCGAGCCGCCTTCGACGATCGTGACGCGCGTCGCGACCGACTGCGTCTTCAAGTATCCGACGCCGACGCCGTACACGATTCCTGATCCCGCGAGCGCCAGCGCGACGACGCCGAACCACGCGAGCTCGAGGCGGCGGAACGGGCGCATCACCGCGTAGGGCAGGACGACGAGGGCCAGGACGTACACGATCATCAGCACCGAGACCGTCTTGAACGGCGGCACCGACTTCAGGACCGACCCCTTCATCGCGGGGGCGATCGGATCGCGGACCCGCTGCGCCGCCAGGCCGCCGGGGAGCGGGATCCTCGCGGGGCGTGCCAGCTTGAGGAAGGCGTCGATCAGGTGCGGCGCCGCGGGCCACGCCTCGAGGACCTTGGACGAGAGGGGCAGGCCGCACGCGACCGAGATCCCGCGGTCGACGCGCCGCGTCAGGAGCATCGGATCTCCCTCGGCGCCGTCGGGGACGTCGAAGGTCTGGACCGCCGTTTCGGCGTCCAGGCCGCACAGGTAGGACGTCGCGTCCTCGAAGGGCTTCATGTACTTCACGTTGCGCACCTGGCCGGGCGGCCCCGCCAGGAGCGGCTCGAGATGCGTCCCCTTGATCCGGTGCGCGTTGTGCAGGAGCGTGATCACGACCGCGCCGCCTCGGCAGACCCACTGGTGGATGGCGGAGTTCTGCGCGGGCGTGAGCGCGTCGGCCGCGATGTCGTCCAGGATCAGCAGGCCGACCGAATCGTACTCGAGCGCCGTCGACGGCAGCTGCTCCTGCGCCACGACGACGATCGCCCGATCGGGAGCCTGCTCGGACCGGCGCCTCGGGAATACGTAGTTGCGGTAGTTGGTCTTGGCGTCCGTGGCGATGAGGACGATTTCCGTGTTGGGCGCGGCGATCCGGGGCTCCCGGACCAGGTGCTCCCATTCGCCGCCGAGCCGGACCGCGCCCGCGCGGTCGTCGCGGAACGTCAGGAGCATCGACTCGTACGTCGCCCGCACGGGAAACGAGAACCGCTTGCGGCCGTCCTGGGGGAGCGTGATCTGGCGGCTGTACGAGATCGCTTCGCCGGCGCCGCCCTGCAGCGGGCGCAGCGTGAGGACGCCCGTGCGCGCCGGGCCGTTGTTCACGAGGATCGCCTGAAACGGTACCCAGGCGTCGAATTTTCCGACGAACTTCGGCAGGCCGCCGACGCGGCCCCGGACGGGAAAGTTGAAGACCTCGGTGGAGGGAAGGAACCCGAAGCCGGCTTCTTCAACGAGGATTCCAGGATCCTGGACCGCGGGCGCCGTGCTTGCGCCCGACAGGAGCGCGGCGAACGCCAGGATGGCGGCGGCGCGTCTCATCTTAGTGTCGCATCCAGATTGATTGACCGCGTTGCCCCCCCGTCCCTGAGGATGCGACGAAGTCCCTCGTCCTGTGTTCAATGTCCAATGTTCGTTCCGGGTTCGAGGTCCACCGTCCCTCCACATCGCCGGAGACTCCGGACATGGGGCTTCGGACGAACCTTGGACTCAGGACCAAGGACTTGGGACTGTCCTTTCGACCCGTTCCACGCAGGTTCTGCGCGAGCAACCTCTACCTCCAGGATCAGTCGTGAACCGACACTAGTTCCTCGCCTCGGCGCGATGGAGGAGCACCCGCAGGAGGACGCGCACGATGCCCGCGGCGGCGAGCGGCAGGAAGATCGCGTGCGACGCGACGTACGCGATCGGGACCCACGACTCCATGAAGACCATGGGCTTGATGAAGTGGACGGCGCCCGCGGTGACGAGGATGACCCCGAACGTGTGGAGCACCGCGAGGCTGGTCAGGGGATGCTCGAACTCGCCCGACATGGCCAGCCCCTCGCCTTCGTACCGCTCCAGTCCGCGCTTCAGCGCGATGATCGCCGCCAGGAGCAGGAGATCGATCCACAGCAACAAGTTGTTGCCGCCGGCTCCCCCAAAGTTGACGTAAGTCTGTGCAGCCGCCTCCTGGTAGCGGTATTCGTACGGGCCGACGCCCCTTCCCACCGTATCGATATAGGGCCGGTACCCGAAACCGCGGAGGCCGTCCCGCGACGCGAAGATGAGGACGACGACGACGCCCGCCGCGATCAGCACGTTGCGCAGGACCGCGGGAGCATTGAACGTGCGCCTCCACGAGTAATCCATCTTCGACTCGATGTTGTTCAGGAACGAGGGGGGCAACCGATACTGGCGGAGCATCCGCGCGAATACCTCTAACGCCTGCGGTTCTCCGGGCTTCCACTGCTGGAGGCCCTTGAGAAGCTCGGCCTGCACGTCCTCGAAAAAAGCCGGGGGCTTGCCGAGGAGCCGGGCGACTTTCTCGCGCGGCATCTCTTCGACGACCTCGAGGAAGATCGCGATCATCACGTCGGAGGGAAGGCCGAGAAGGATCCCCTGCGCCTCCTGCACGTCCTGGAGCTTGCGCGAGTGGGCGAAGCTCGCCGCGGGCGCGATCCGCGGGGACGCCGCGCCGTGCGGGAGCTGCCGGTCCAGGATTTTCCGGAGCGTCTCTTCGGAGTCGCGGTGGCGCGCGAAGCGCCCGGCCCAGGTCGGGTAGCCCTCGGTGAACGCGCGCTCCAGCGCGGCCTGCGCCTCGAAGAAGTCGCCCGTTTTCGAGAACGCGATCGCGTACCCCAGCGACGCGTACCGCTCGATGAAGCGCAGGTAATACGGGACGTTGGCGGGCGTGGAGTCGAACATGGGAGAGGCCCCCTACGCTAGATTCTCTGGAGTCCGTCCGTCCAGTCGCCGCCGAGGAGCTCGCGCGGCGCGGGCTTGCCGCCCGGGCCGGGATCGGTGAACTGGCGGATGATTTTCTTCAGGAGCCGGGGAGGCACGTCCGGGGCGACCTTCTGGCGGATCGACTCGATGGTCATCTGGAGCAGGACGTAGTCGCGCCGGCACGGAACGCAGGCGCCGAGGTGCTTCTGCACGACGCGCTTCATGAAGAGCGACAGCTCCCCGTCGTAGTAGTCGTGGAAGCTGCGCGAGATTTTCTCGCAGAACGGCTTGTTCCCTTTCATGGGGTCCTTCCTGCCAAATAAGGCGTCAAGGTCTCTTTCACCCGCTGGCGCGCCTCGCTGACGTAGCCGCGCACGGTGGCTTCGGCCACGTTGAGGATGCCGGCGATTTCGCGCGCCTTCAGGCCCTCGTGGTCGAAGAGGACGAGGGCGACGGCGAGCTGGGGGGAGAGCGCGTCGAGCGCGAGGGCGATGCGGTCGTTGAGTTCGGATCCGTCGAGCCGGGCTTCGGGGCGGTCGGAGCGGCGTCCGGTGGCGACGGCTTCGAGGCGTTCGGAGTCGGCGTTGACCTCGCGCCGCCGGCGCGCCTGGCGGGAGCGGAGGAGGTCGAGCGACGCGTTGCTGACGATGCGGTGGATCCAGGCGGAGAGGTTCCGCCGGGCGCCGATCTGGGACCAGTTGCGGAAGAGCTTGAGGAA
The DNA here is from genome assembly GCA_035762525.1 of Planctomycetota bacterium. GTDB lineage: Bacteria > Planctomycetota > MHYJ01 > MHYJ01 > JACPRB01 > DASRJF01. The sequence continues at coordinate 5,885 of DASTON010000018.1, forward strand.
GACTTCCTGGACGACGTCTTCGGCGTCGTCGGACGAGCCCGTCATGTGGTAGGCGAGCTTGTAGATCTTGTTCCCGTACAGGTGAACCATGGACTCGATCGCGCGGGTGGACGGGTGCACGCCGGGAATGCACATGCGGAGAATATCCATGGGCCTCGAACGCCCCCCATCGTACCGGGAGTTTGACGGAGCACGCCGGCCATTCGTTTTGAGGAATCTGGAATCTAGAATCTGGAATCTGGAATCCAGAATCAAGAATCACGAATCAGGAATGAGGAGTGGCTTGCTATCCGCAGCTCCACAGGAACTGACGAAAAGAGGCAGAAACAGAGCGGAGGATGGAATAAAAGAGGATGACGCGGCGCTTGTATTCTGAGAGGATGACGCCCTGAACCTTTACTTGAGGAGAACCTGCATGAAGTCGATCGGAATGTTGAGCGCCGCTTTCGCGCTCCTGTTCGCGGCCGGGTGCAAGTCGTCGGCCCCCGCGTCGGACGGCATGATGAGCGGCAAGGACGGCGGGACCTGCACCGCGAAGAAGGACGACTGCGGCGCGACCGAGGTGAAGGCCGCCAAGAAGGACGACTGTTGCGCCTCCGAGGCGAAGACCGCGAAAAAGGACGACTGTTGCGCGTCGGAAGCCAAGGCGACCGATGCCAAGGCGACGAAGAAGTTCGGCTGCTGCGCCGAGGGCGAGACGAAGGCCGAGGCGAAGGTGAAGGCGGGCTGCTGCAAGGGCCAGGCGGTCTCCACCGCGTGCGCCGACTGCAAGAAGGCCTGCGAGGCGGCGGGCGGCTGCGACACCGGCAAGAAGTGCGACGAGAAGCCGTGCGACGAGAAGCCGAAGCCGTAACTCAAACCCAAGCTTTCTAGAAAGAGGACCGGGAATCACCCTGTCCTTTTTCTTTTAGGTTCGATTCTCGATTCTTGATTCTCGATTCTCGGCGCCGAGATTAGAATCCGGGGAGGTGGCCACTCTCCTGAAGGACCGCATCGCTTCAAGTCCGACCTGTGACTGCAATCCCAAGCACCTCAGCTGCATCGCGCCCAAGGAGTGGATGAAGAGCCAGCTCGGCGTGTGGCAGTTCTACTACGAGAAGCGCGACATCCGCGACAAGACGCTGCACCCCGCGACGTTCCCGATCTCGCTGGCGCGCCGCGCGATCGACCTCTTCACGCACAAGGGCGAGCTCGTGCTCGATCCATTTGTCGGCAGCGGGACGACGCTCCTCGCGGCCCGCGACGGCGGCCGCAACGCGGTCGGATTCGATCTCCAGAAGAAGTACGTGGCGCTGGCGGAGAGCCGGCTTGCGGCGGAGTCGTCCAACGGCGCGATCCAGCGCGTGATTCGCGCGGATGCGCGCGAGATCCCGAAGCATGTCGAGCCGGAAACCGTGAAGCTGATCTTCACGTCCCCGCCGTACGCAAACCTGCTCAACCGCCCGCGCGCCAACAAGAGCCGCCGCACGCACGACCGGAAGAACGCCCAGCTGGGGAAGGTCGAGCAGTACAGCCAGGACCCGCGCGACCTGGGGACGCTCGATCTGGACGCGTACGCCGCCGAGATGGAGTCGATCTTCCGCGGCCTGCTGCCCCTCTTGAAGCCGAAGGCGCACTGCGTCATCAACGTGCCCGACATGTGGTGGGAGAACCGGCGGATCACGATCCACATCTCGCTGGTCGACGCCCTGCGGCGGGCGGGCTACGAGCTGCGGAACATCGTGATCTGGGACCGGACGAACATCGTGAACCGCATCGGCATCTTCGGCTGGCCGTCGAACTACATCACGATGGGCGTGACGTTCGAGTACCTGCTCGACTTCTGGCGCCCGCCGATCGCGACGTAGTCATCTGGCGATCCTAAACGCCCGTCCGAAGCCTCCGATTCTGGATCATCCGACTTCGCCAATACCCCGGAGCGCAGCTTCTTCATGACGACTGAAAAGTTGGTCGCTTCGGTGTTGTCTCCGCCCGCGAGTCGCGTCGAGGGCAAGAACGTCCGCTCTAGATGTGAATCTCGGAATTCCGGGCCCCATTTCGGAAATGGGTTGAGAACCCATACCTTATCCATACCTTTACTTTTTATTGGAACCCGCTTTACCTTGTTCGTCTAACGAAGTAGCACTCGATGTCGTGATTCAGTTTGAGACATGTGTCCCGCGATGACACTCGCGCTGGTTATCTAAGGGAGAACCGGACGACGATTCACCGCGACTCCGCATCGCTTCAGAGTCGGGGTCCGGATCTCGTCGAATCAGGGGAGGGGTGCATGGCCGGTGTCGATTATCTGGCGCACGGCATGATCGGGGACGGGCTCCGAGCGGTTCGGCAACGCATTACGGTTCTAGCCAAGACCGACCTTACGGTGCTCATCCTGGGAGAATCCGGAGTTGGAAAAGAACTGGCGGCCCGGGCGCTTGCGGAGCAATCGGGCCGGTCCATGGCGCGGTTTCTCTCTTTCAACTCCGCGGTGCTCACCGAGACGCTGGCGGAGAGTCTGCTGTTCGGCCACCTGAAGGGCGCTTTCACCGGGGCCTTGGAGAATCGCGAGGGGCACATAGCACACACATCCGTGTCTACGGATACAATCACTATCAATTCAAACCTATTCCTTGGCCTGACCGATGCAGAAGCGGCGGCAGTCCTTGTCCACGAAATGGCGCACTTCGCTTGGGGAAAGTACCGGATGTTAGATATGACGTACTCAGAGGCGCACGAGAGACTAACTGGGCGGAAGCTAAGAGCGTCATTGGAGCTTAACATATTTGCTTCCGAGGGATGGGAGGTTCAACGGTGGGTTTACCCAAATAGCGTAATGGAAATGGCCGACCCGGCGTCGACCGACGTCATTCTTCGACCTGTTCCTAGGACTAAGTAGCTGAAGCGAGTTTTGCTTGGGCACACGTCATCGGCAAATACTCCTAGGCTCATTGTTGCTTGCCCTCGTGACGGCGCTAGTCCTTATCGTGAGACAATCTGGACTGTGGACTAAACCGGAGAATCCTCCTCCCGCCAAAGAAACTGAGTTGATTCAATCACTTATCGATAAACTCAAGGGGAAGGACTGCGATCTAGAAGACTTAGCGTACCCTTGGGGCCTACCAGAAGAGATTGTGGCGCTTGGAGCGTTCCTACCTAGCCACTCGACTTTGATAAGCGCATCGCTAACGCAATCGGGCGAACCAATTCACAGGCTATGGGACCTGTACATACACGGTTTCGCTGGAGACTTGGAGTATGTCCAGACTCAAATAGCCAAGGAGAAGGACGCGCGTGTTCAGTTGTTCGCTTACGATCTAATCAGCACTAAGGGCTCTAGTCAAGTGATTTGGATTACCAAGCAGGACCCTCATTTCTTCATGTGCATTAAGCAGAACATTTTCCACAGCAACGAGTGGATTCGATGGAGAACCTTGATGTTGTGGAAGAGGGTACCGATCGAGAAGAATACCGAGGAAGGGAAAAAGCTCGTTAATTGGGTCGTTGAAAACGATCCATCCGAACGAAATGTCAGGGTCGCCGAAAGAATTAGCCAGCAATGACCTATATCACTCATACTCATAGTTGCGTAGGATAGATTAAATACCCGCCCTTCGAGCGTTGTTGTTGATGGTAGCATGGGGAGCGTGACGGGACCCCGCGACGCCCGCAGCCTCGATCATGTCACGTTGGAGGAGCTCCGCAGGCTGGCCGTCCGCCGCGTCCTGGAGGGACAGACCCAGCAGGAGGTCGCCCGCACGCTCCAGGTTCATTTCGTCACGGTGTGCCGCTGGGTCGGGGCCTATCGCGAGGGGGGCGAATCGGAACTGGCCGGCACCAAGGCTCCGGGACCCGAGCCGAAGCTGACCGAGCGCAAGACGGAGCGGCTGAGGCGGACGATCCTGGGAAAGAACCCGCAGCAGCTGAACTTCGGTCCGGCCTTGTGGACGCTGCGCCTCGTCGAGGAGGTGATCCGCAAGCTCTTCCGGGTCGTCCTGCACAAGAGCACGATCGGACGCCTCCTCCACCGGCTGGGGCTGACGCCGCAGAAGCCGGTTCGGCGGGCGTTTCAGCGGGATGAAGCCGAATGCGTGAGGTGGATGACCCAAGACTTCCCGCGAATCGTCCGGGAGGCCCGTCGACGGCAGGCGACGTTGCTTTTCGAGGACGAGACCGGGGTCCACGAAGACGGGCCGGCGGGAACGACTTGGGGGGCCGAAGGGAAGCGGCCCGTGGTCGGGGTCACCGGGAGCCGGAGGCGGACCAACGTGATCTCGGTGATCAGCCCGCGGGGGCGACTGTGGTTCCGCTGTTACGGAGGGACGTTGGACGCGACTCGGTTCATCGAGTTCCTCGAGGCCCTGCTTCACGACTTCAGCAAACCCGTCGAGCTCATCCTCGACCGTCATCCCGCTCACGTGGCCGCGTCCGTGATGCGATTCGTCGAAAAGCACCCTCGGCGACTGAGGCTTCATTTTCTTCCCGGCTATGCGCCGACCCTGAATCCCGACGAACACGTCTGGGGATACTTGAAGGGCATGTTCCGCCGCGACCCGATGCATTGGAAGGAAGATCTCATCGAGGCGGTCAACGCGTCCATGGGACAGATCCAGAAAGATCGAGACCTGGTGAGATCCTTCTTCAAGAACCCGGAATTCAAATATGTGCGAGAAGCACTGGCATGGTAAACCTAACCAACGCTACGCAGAGTAGTCTTCTGGTCATAGGGACTGCTTCCCAACGGCAATGCGAGTGTCGTCCATTGAAGTCAATCTGACTTAGAAGCTGATCTTCCGCTTCTTGGGCCTGAGTGTGCAACCATCAGGTACAATCGTTATCCATGAAAACTGCGCCGCTCGCGCTTCTCCTCCTCCTCGGCGCCCAGGAAGACCGCAAGCCCGACCTCCCCTCCACCTACACCAGCAAGCACTACGAGCTCAAGACCAGCGCGTCGAAAGAGGCGGCCCAGGATCTTCTCGAGTACATGGAGCTCGTCTTCGACACCTACCTGAAGCTCCTCAAGCCCGAGGATCCCGCCGGCACCGAGAAGGCGAAGAACACGATCCTCCTCTACAAGGACCGCGAGGAGTACCTCGCCGCCGGCGCGCCCAAGATGTCGGGCGCCTTCTACAGTCGCAAGACCAAGAACCTCGTCGGCTACTACGACTCCGTGACGATGAAGCCCTTCTTCGCCCACGAAGGGATGCACCAGTTCACCGACCTGACCTCCCAGAACTTCGGCGACTTCCCCTACTGGTTCTCCGAGGGCATCGCCGACTGCATCGGCAACAACGAAGTCCGCAACGGGAAGCTCTACCTCTGCATCAAGGGCGGCACGATCGCGCGCAGCCGGCTGCCGATCATCCAGGAGGCCCTCAAGGAGGGGAAGGCGTACAAGCTCTCCGACCTCCTCGCCCTCACCCCGCAGAAATTCATGAAGGACGCGGGACTCTGCTACGCGCAGTCCTGGTCCTTCTGCCACTTCCTCATCGCCTACCCGGACATGGAGGACCGCAACTCCCAGATCCCCGCCGGAAAGTTCCGGAAGAATCTCGCGATCTACTACGAGCGCATCCGCCTCGGCGGATCGTCCCACCGCGCCGCGTGGGACGAGGCCTTCAAAGGGATCCCGGTCGAGGCCCTCGAAGACCTGTGGAAGAAGTACGTCGCAAAATTCGAGCCCGCCCGCCAGCTCGGGTTCTTCGGCAAGGAACTCACCGCCGCGGAGGCGGGCGAGATCGGCGTCAAGACGGGCGGCGCTGGCATCCGCGTCACGCAGGTCGCCCCCGAGGGCGTCG
>DASTON010000019.1:0-2034 GCA_035762525.1 Planctomycetota bacterium
GTCATCACGGAAGGCGTTTTCAGCATGGAGGGCGACCTCGGCTGCCTCGACCAGATCGTCCTCCTGAAGAAGCGCTACGGGTTCCGCGTCCTGCTCGACGACGCGCACGGGATCGGCGTCCTCGGCGCCAACGGGCACGGCGCCGCGGAGCACTTCGGCGTCGAGAAGGACACCGACCTGATCATGGGGACCTTCTCGAAGTCGTTCGCCTCGCTCGGCGGCTTCATCGTGGGCGAGACGGCGGTCATCGACTACATCAAGCACCACGCGCGGGCCCTGATCTTCTCGGCCTCGATGCCCCCCTCCGCCGTCGCCACGGTCCTCGCCGCGCTCGACGTCATCGAGAAGGAGCCGGAGCACCGGGAGCATCTCTGGAAGAACACCCGCAAGATGCACGCCGCCTTCCGCGACCTGGGGTTCGACATCGGCAAGACCCAGTCGCCGGTGGTCCCGATCATCATCGGGGACTTCGAGAAGACGATGATCTTCTGGAAGGAGCTGTTCGAGGCGGGCGTCTTCGTCAACCCGATCATCCCGCCCGCGGTGCCGCCCGATCTCGCGCTGCTCCGCACCAGCTTCATGGCGACGCACACCGACGACATCCTCGACCGCGTGATCGAGATCATCGGGAAGACGGGCAAGAAGCTCGGAGTGATCTGATTTGGCCGAACACTGCCCCTCCTGCGGAGCCCCGCTGAGCGAGGCGGACAGCAAGTGCCAGCAGTGCGGCGGCGCGACGACGCGCCGCTACGCCGTCTTCTCCGGGGGCGGCCCCAAGAGCGCGACCCCGGCCGCCGAAATCACGCTTCCCTGCGCCGTCCCCGATGCGCGCTATCCCGTCGCCGACGTCTGGACGCACGGCCAGCTTTACCTGACCGACCTCGGGATCTACTTCCTCGCGGAAGCCGACGGGCCGTGGACGGCCGAGAAGCTCCTCACGATCGTTCCCCCGGATCCGTCCAGCCCGTCCAAGGTGGGACCCTCGTCCTACTTCCTGCCGCTGAATCGCATCGAGCGGTTCCAGCATTCGAGGTTGACGTCCTACTCGGTCGTCACGCCCCAGGGAAAGAAAGCGCTGCGCCTGTCGCCGGAGGGGTGGAAGATGATCGACGCCTTCGCGGCGAAGTCGGGCATTCCCACCGCATGACCCTGGAGATCACCCCCGTCCGGGGCTCGAAGGACCTCGAGGCGTTCATCCGGCTGCCGGACGCCCTCTACCGCGACGACAAGACTTACGTGCCGATGCTCCGATCGTCGGAGCGCAAGATGCTCGACCCGAAGCGGAATCCCTTCTACGCGCACGCGGAAGCGGAGCACTTCCTGGTCCGGCGCGACGGACGGATGGTGGGCCGCGTCTCGGCGATCCGCAACAAGGCGCACGAGGACTTCCACCAGGAGCGCACGGGCTTCTTCGGATACTTCGACGTCGAGAATGATCCGGAAGCGGCCAAGGCCCTGCTCGGCGCCGCCGAGGAGTGGATCCGCGCGCGGGGTCTCGAGCGGATCCGCGGCCCGGTCAATCCGTCCACGAACGACCCGTGCGGCACGCTCATCGAGGGCTTCAAGTGGGCCCCCTTCGTGCTCATGACGGGAAACCCCGCGTACACGCCGGGGCTCATCGAGGGCGCGGGATACGCGCGGGCCAAGGATCTCCTGGCCTATTTCCTGATGAGCACGGAGGCGGCCAAGGAGAAAGTGCGCAAGGTCGCCGCGGAGGTGCGGAACCGCGGCGACGTCACGATCCGGGAATTCGACCTCTCCAAGTTCGAGCAGGAGCTGTCGCTGGTGATGGAGCTCTACAACGACGCCTGGAGCAAGAACTGGGGCTTCGTGCCGATGACCCCGGAGGAGATCCGCTTCGCGGCGGACGACCTCAAGGCGATCGTCCTGCCGGAGCTCTCCTTCTTCGCGTTCCTGAACGGCCGGCCCGTCGGCTTCGCGTTCGCCCTCCCCGACATCAACCAGGCGCTGAAGCGCGCCAAGGGGAGGCTCTTCCCGTTCGGCTGGATCTATTTCCTCAAGCCGATGCTCCGG
>DASTON010000020.1:0-5105 GCA_035762525.1 Planctomycetota bacterium
CGTCTCTTGAGGCGGATCTTGCCGGGAGGCAAGCGCCGCCAGGAAGGCGCTCAATAGGAACGCCGTCTTCATAGTCGCCGGCCGATCTTCTCTACTGCAGCACCGCAGCACTTCCGCACTGCAACACTTCTACTTGGTCGCTTCGTCCGCCTGGCTCATCTCCGCCGTTTCGCGCTTCGACTGCCAGAGCGCCCAGACGACCGCCGCCATGCACACGACCACGACGGCCCAGCCCACGCCCGCGGACGTCCCGCCCACGTTGTACGTGATCATCAGCGGGAGGGCGATGAGGCTCACCATGTTCATGACCTTGACCAGCGGGTTGACCGCCGGGCCCGCCGTGTCCTTGAGCGGGTCGCCGACCGTGTCGCCCGTGACCGCGGCCTTGTGCGCCTCGGAGCCCTTGCCGCCGTAGAGGCCGTCCTCGATGGCCTTCTTCGCGTTGTCCCACGCGCCGCCCGCGTTCGCCATGAAGACGGCGAGGAGCTGGCCCACGAGGATCATGCCCGCGAGGAAGCCGCCGAGCCCGTACGGCCCGAGGAGGAAGCCGACGAGGAGCGGCGTGATGATGCCGAGCAGGCCGGGCCCGATCAGCTCCTTTTGCGCCGCGTCCGTGCAGATTCCGACGACTCGACCGTAGTCGGGCTTCTTCGTGCCGGCCCAGATCTCCTTGTCCTTGAACTGGATCCGGACCTCCTTGACGATCAGGAACGCCGCGCGTCCCACCGCGCGGAGGAGCATGCTCGAGAAGAGGAAGGGGACCGCGCCGCCCAGCAGCAGGCCGATGAAGACCATCGGCTCGGCCACCGTGAGCTTCGCCGCCTCCTTGGCGTATTCCGCCACCGTCATGCGGCCGATGGCCTCCTCGCTGCCGACCGCGATGACCGCGACGAAGCTGGCGAAGAGCGACACCGCCGCGATGACCGCCGAGCCGATCGCGATGCCCTTCGTCTCGGCCTTCGTCGTGTTGCCCACGGCGTCGAGGTCGGCCAGGATCTGCCGCGCGCGCTTGTAGCTGCCCGGCTCGTTCTTCTCCATTTCCTTCTTGTCGTACCCCATCTCGCCGATGCCGTTCGCGTTGTCCGCGACGGGGCCGAAGACGTCCATCGAGATCGTGTTGCCCGTCAGGGTCAGCATGCCGATGCCGCACATCGCGACCCCGTAGGCGACGAAGATCGCGCTCGCCCCGGCATACAGCAGCACCGATCCGAGAATGGCGCCGGCGATGATCAGGATCGCGTACACCGTCGATTCATAGCCGACCGCAAATCCCTGGATGATGTTCGTCGCGTGGCCGGTCTGGCACGCTTTCGCCAGCGACTTGACCGGCGCGTACTGCGTGTGGGTGAAGTAGCTGGTGCACTTGTTCAGCGCCACGGCGAGGATGATGCCGATCAGGCAGGTGAGCGCCGGGCGCAGGTCGATGCCCTTCATCCCGAGCGTCATCCACCCCGGCTGCTCCGCCAAGATCGGCTTGTCCTTCGGATAGGTCTCGAGCCAGCTCTTGAACTTCTTCGAATTCTCCTCCTTGATGGCGGTGCGCTTCACCAGGTCCGATTCGCCGTCCGGATTGGGGAGGATTCCCTCGAAGATCTTGCGCTGCGCCTTGAAGTCCTCGGTGACCGCGAAGCCGCCGAGCGCCTGGGGGTACTGCTTCACGTAGGTGTCGTCGAATTTCAGGTAGACGAAGCCCAGCAGGATGAATCCGACGACGGAGATGACGCTGCCGATCATGAATCCGCGATGGACCGAATGCAGCGCCGTGTCCGACGTGTCCTTGTCGCCCGCCCGCACGCTGTACGTGCTGATGATCGAACCGACGACGCCGATCGCCCGCACCAGGAGCGGGAAGATGACGCCCTTGTGGCCGAAGCTCGCGTAGCCCAGGATCATCGCGGCGACGATCGTCACCTCGTACGACTCGAAGATGTCGGCCGCCATGCCCGCGCAGTCGCCGACGTTGTCGCCCACGTTGTCCGCGATCGTCGCGGCGTTGCGCGGATCGTCCTCGGGGATGCCCGCCTCGATCTTGCCGACCAGGTCCGCGCCGACGTCCGCGGCCTTCGTGTAGATGCCGCCGCCGACGCGCATGAAGAGCGCGAGGAGCGTGCCGCCGAAGCCGAAGCCGAGGAGGGCCTCGTACGCCTTCTCGCCGAAGATCATGAAGATCATCGTGCCGCCGAGGAGGCCGAGGCCGTCCGTCAGCATCCCCGTGATCGTGCCGGTGCGGTAGCCGAGCTGCATCGCCGTGCCGTAGCTCGTGCGGGCCGCCGCGGCGACGCGCAGGTTGCCCTGCGTCGCGAGGCGCATCCCGATGAACCCGACCAGCCAGCTGAACGTGGCGCCGACGATGAACGCGCCGGCGCGGCCGATGGCGAGCGACAGGGGGGCGTTCAGCTTGGTGAAGAACAGGATGAGGGTGACGATCACCATGAGCGGCACGAGCCGCTTGCCCTGCTGGGCCATGTAGGCGTTCGCCCCCTCCCGGGTGGCGTCCGCCACGAATTTCATCTTGTCGGTGCCGGTGTCCGCCCGCTTCACCTGTCCGACGAGCATCCACGCGTAGACGAGCGCCGCGAGCGCCGTCAGGAAGACGAGCCACAGCATCGTCCGCTCAAGAGCGTCGTAATGGGGGCTCGTCATGAATTCGAAGAAGTGGACCTCCTCGCTGGCCGACGTTTTCACGACTTCCGTCGTGCCCAGGATCGACGCGATCGCGTCGGGCTGGATGAAGAGCCACAGGCAGAAGGCCATGAACAGGAACAGCACCGTGGTCGACAGGCGGCGGCGTCCGAGTCGGCGTCTCACTGGCGGCTCCGAAATAGGGGAAACAAGGCCCGGATCACGTTTGGGTTTCGGCTAGGAGGACTGCTAGGCGCGATGATTAATAACAGTGCGCCCGGCCAGTGTCAAGGCGGGGGGGGCGACTCAGGATCTACCGCCTCGGCAGGGACGACGCGAACAGGGGGCCGACGAACTGCGACAGGAAGACGCACGCGAGGAAGGCGTAGAGCAGGGTCACCGACTCGGGCCGCCTCAGGAGGATGCCGGCCACCATCGCCGCGCCGAGAAGCGCCATCCCCCCGGTGACGAAGGCCATGATGCGGCGGGGCCGGCCGGGCTCGCATTCCATGAGGGACATGGAGGGGAAGAGCAGGCCGTAGAAGCAGGTCGCGAACGCCAGCGCGTCCAGGGATCGCGTGGAGAAGTAACAGATGATCGCCGCGGTTCCGGCGCCGAAGAGCAGGGCGAAGACGTTGGTCTGGGCCGTCTGGGCCGGGCTGAGAGCCCGCCGTCCTTCCTTGTCGAACCTCAGGATGAGATTGAAGAACGGCTTTCCGAACCAGCTGAAGAGAAAGAAGGCGACGTAAAGGGCGATGATCGGGATCACGTACGGCGCCAACGCGGGATTGTTTTTCGCGAGGGTTCTCAACAGGCGAAAGAGCAGGAAGGCGCCGATGATGATCCAGAATTGTCCCTTGCTGCTGAAGCGCGTCAGCCACAGGAAGCAGGCGAGGAAGAAGCCGTAGATCCGGTGGCGCGACTTCAGCGCCTCCACGAGTCCGGCGCGCGCGTACTCGTCGGTCGGATCGATCCGCAGCGCCTCGCGGAAGTGGACGATGCCTTCGCGGCCCTTGCCCTGGTGGAGGAACAGCCAGCCGCGGTTGGCGTGGGCCAGGCCGTCCTCGGGATTCTGCTGCAGCGCCGTCTCGATGTCCTGCGACGCCTCCTCGGTGCGCCCGAGCTTGGTGAGCGCCATGGCACGGAGATTCGTGCATTCCTCGTGCTCGGCGAAGAGCTTCAGCCCCTCCTCGGCCGCCTCGAGGGTGTTCCGCCAGTCGCCCCTCACGAGAAAGGTGCGGGCCAGGAGGCTCCGGTAGTCGGGATCGTCGGGATCGAGTTCGATCGCCCGGCGGGCGGCCGCCTCCGCTTCAGGGTGGCGGTTGCCGGAGAGGTTGACGAGCCCCATCGCGTAGTGGCTGAACGGGCTCGCGGGATCCAGCTGGACGCCCCGTTCCGCGGACCGGTACGCCTCGGTGATCCGGTCCTGGGCGGCGAGGCAGAGCGCGAGGAGCGAGTGGGTGAGCCCCGAATCGGGATCCTCGGACAGCGAGCGGCGCAGTTCTTTTTCGGCCAGGTCGAACTTCCCCTGCGCGATGAGGAGACGGCCCCGGGCTTCGGCGTCGCTCATGTCATGCAGAGCCTAGTGTAGATTCGGAGTCGATTCCAGTTCTGATCTCGGGTCCGTAACCGGGGACCGGGGGACGGACTGTGGACGGTGGACGGGGGACGGACTGGGGACAGGGGACGCTGGACGGATTGGGGACAGGGGACGCTGGACGGACTGGGGACAGGGGACGGGGGACTGCATAAGAGGCACTAGAGCTTGAGAAACTTGAGAATCTCGTCGTACATCCCGCCCTGGTTGGAATACAGGGCGTAATTGCGGGCCGTCGAGAACCATTCCTTCGTCGTCGGCCTCTGACCCCCGATGGCGGCGGCGATGTCGCGCGTCGCGATCGGCTTGGGAACGCCTTCTTTCATCGCGTCGCGCAGCTTCGCCTCGACCGCGCCGTCCACGATCGCCTTGAGGTCGGCGCCCGAGAAGCCCTCGGTCTTCTTGGCGAGGTGGTCGAAGTCGATGTCCGCGCTCGGCTTTCCCTTCACGAGGATACGGAAGATGGCCGCGCGCGCCGCGGCGTCGGGCGGCGGCACGAACAGGATGCGGTCGAAGCGGCCGGGCCGCCGGAGCGCGGTGTCCAGGTGCCACGGGGCGTTCGTCGCCCCCAGGATCAGGATCCCCTCGTTGTCGGAGGAGACGCCGTCCAGTTCCGACAGGAACTGGTTGATCGTCAGCCTTCCGGCGCTGTGCCGCATGTCGCTCCGGCTCGCGCCGAGCGCGTCGACCTCGTCGAAGAAGAGGACGCACGGGCGGCTACTGCGGGCGTCGTCGAAGACCTGGTGCAAATTCCGCTCGCTGTTGCCGATCCACATGTCGAGCACGTCGTTGATGCCGATGGCCATGAAGCTGGCCTGGATCTCGCCGGCCGTCGCGCGGGCCAGGTGGGTCTTGCCGCACCCTGGCGGGCCGTACATCAAAATGC
>DASTON010000021.1:0-5811 GCA_035762525.1 Planctomycetota bacterium
TCCCCTGCGAGTCGGCGTCGAGCCGGCCGGCGGGGACGACCCGGGTGCGGACGCCCCGGAGCAGGTCGACGACGGTCCGGCGGCCGAGGTTGTCGTTCAGCGTCGTGACGACGCCGCGGGGCTTGTTCAGGAGCAGGTAGACGAGGGGAGGCGCCTTGACGTACTTCCCGCCGCACTTGATCCGGTGCTCGGCGGGGTCGACCTTCACGCCCATCTCGGTGACGATCTTGCCGTCGACCTCGACCTCGCCGGCGGCGATGCGCTTTTCGCAGGAACGGCGGGACCCGAATCCGGCGTGGGCCAGGACCTTGTGCAGTCGCTCGAGCGGCATAGTCAGCTGCGCCCGGACGGAGTCCCGCCCTTGCTGTTCGGTGCTGGGAATCGAGGTCCGGACGCGAGAGAGGATTGTAGAAGGATGCGCATCACGCATCAAGCATCACGCATCGGCCCCGTGATACGTGATGCGTAATGCGTTAAGCGTTCCTAATCGCCTGGTCCAAATCCCCGATCAGGTCCTCCACCTCTTCGATCCCCACACTCAGGCGGACGAGCCCGTCGGGCAGGCCGCCTTTCTCGCGCTCGGCCTTGGGAATCGAGGCGTGCGTCATGGTCGTCGGATGGCCGATGAGCGACTCCACGCCGCCCAAGCTCTCCGCGAGGGCGAACAACTTGGTCTTCGTCGAGAACGCGATGTTGCGCTCGACGCCGCCGTCGAGCTCCAGCGAGATCATGCCGCCGAAGTCCTTCATCTGGCGCTTCGCAATCTCGTGCTGCGGATGCCCGGGCAGGCCTGGATAATAGACCCGCTTGACGTCCTTCCGGCTCTTCAGGAACCCCGCGATCTTTCGGGCGTTCTCGCAGTGTTGGCGCATCCGGACGGCGAGCGTCTTGATGCCCCGCAGGACGAGGAAGCAGTCCAGCGGGCCCGGCACGCCGCCCATCGCGTTCTGGAGGTACTTGAGGCGGTCGAAGAGCTCCTTGTCGCTCGTGGCGATCGCGCCGCCGACGACGTCCGAATGGCCTCCGAGGTACTTCGTCGTCGAGTGGACGACCACGTCCGCGCCCAGCGAGAGCGGCTGCTGGAGGTACGGCGTCGCGAACGTGTTGTCGACCACGACCCTGGCCTTCTTCGCGTGGGCGAGTTTCGCGGCCGCGCGCAGGTCGGTCACGGTCAGCAGCGGATTCGAGGGAGTCTCGAGCCACACGATCTTGGTGTCGGGACGAAGCGCGCGCTTCAGCTCGGCCAGATCGTGGATGTTCACGAACGTGAACGTGACTCCGAATTTCTGGAAGACGTTCGTGAAGAGCCGGTAGGTGCCGCCGTACACGTCGCGACCGCACACCACGTGATCGCCAGGCGAGAGCGTGGCGGCGAACGTCGTCTCCGCGGCCAATCCCGAGGCGAAACAGAGGCCGTGCGACGCGCCTTCGAGCGCCGCGATGTTCCGTTCGAGCGCCAGCCGCGTCGGGTGGTTCGTGCGCGCGTAGTCGAATCCCTTGTGGACGCCCGGCGCCGACTGCACGTACGTCGACGTGAGATAGACCGGCGTCATGATGGCGCCGGTCGCTGGATCGGGCTCCTGCCCGGCGTGGATGGCCTTCGTCGAGAAGCCGTGCTCTTTTTTCATGCGGTTCGGGCCGTGATCGCGTGCACCAGGTCGTACTTGGTGATGATGTCGACTTTCCCGTTCCCCAGGTCGACGAACACCGCCGAGGCCTGCGACGGGATCAGCTCCGTGATGCGATCGAGCGTCATCTCGCGCGGCACGGTCGGGAACGGCTTCTGCATCACTTCGCGCGCGACGAGCGACTTCAAGTCCTTCCCCGCCAGGAGCTGCCGGACGATGTCGTCCTCGTAGACGGCCCCGACGGGCTTCCCCTCTTCCAGGACCGGCAGCTGCGAGATGTCGGCCTCCTGCATCGTCGCGAGCATCGACATCACGGACTCCGCCGGCTTCGCGGAGACCATCGGCCGCGACGACCGCTTCCCCGCCACGATCTCGCCCGCCGTCAGTTTCACCGGCGACTCGAGGTACCGGTGCTCCTGCATCCACTCGTCGTTGTAGACCTTCGAGAGGTACCGCGCCCCCGAGTCGGGGATGAAGATGACGACGAAGTCCCTCTCCGAAAGATCTTTCGCGACCTTGAGGGCGATCGCGAGCGCCGCGCCCGTCGATCCGCCGGCGAAGATGCCTTCGTAGCGGAGCAGCTTGCGGGTCCAGAGGAAGCACTCGCGGTCGGTCACCTGGTGGACGTCGTCGACGTACTTGAAATCCATCGTGCTCGGGAAGATGTCCTCTCCGATGCCTTCCACCACGTACGGCTTCGCCGTCCCGATCTTGCCGGTGTGGAAAAACTCGTAGTAGAGGGAGCCGATGGGATCCGCGCCGATCACGCGCACCTTCGGGTTCTTCTCCTTGAGGAACCGGCTGATGCCGCAGATCGTGCCGCCGGTGCCGAGCCCCGCGATGAGGTGCGTGATCTTGCCTTCGCTGTCTTCCCAGATCTCCGGCCCGGTCGTCCGGTAGTGCGCCTCCGGATTCATCGGGTTGTCGTACTGGTTCGGGTAGTAGGAGTTCGGAATCTCCTTCGCGAGCTTTTTCGCGACCGAGTAGTAGCTGCGCGGATCGTCGGGCGCGACCGCGGTCGGGCAGACGATGACTTCCGCGCCGAGCGCCTTGAGCAGGTTGATCTTCTCGCGCGACTGCTTGTCGGTGATCGTGAAGATCAGCTTGTACCCGCGGATCGCGGCCACGAGCGCCAGGCCCATGCCCGTGTTGCCGCTCGTCCCCTCGATGATCGTCCCGCCCGGCCTGAGCCAGCCGCGGCGCTCCGCCTCGTCGATCATCGTCACCCCGATCCGGTCCTTCACGCTGCCGCCGGGGTTGAGGTAGTCGGCCTTCACGTAAATCGCGGGCTTGAGTCCGGCGGCCAGCCGGTTGAGGCGGATGAGGGGGGTGCGGCCGATGGCTTCCAGAACGTTTTCGTATCTCACGGTAGCTCACACGAACGAGGGAGGTCTCGCGTCTAACCTATCAGATTGTGGATTGTGGATTGTAGATTGTGGATTCAGAAGGATCCGCCGGCGGCTGCGGCATCCACAATCAACAATCTACAATCTACAATCAGGCCCCTATAATCGAGGTTCCATGTCTCGCATCCTTTGCCTCGCGATCCTGCTGACCGCATTTGCCCCCCAGGAACGGGGCAAGATCACGATCACCACGCTCGACCGCTCGTTCGAGGTGCAAAAGCTCGAGATCCGCGAATCCGCGGGCTCGCTGGTCCTCACCGCGACCGACGCGGCGGACGCGGTGACGAAGATCCCGGGACCTGACGTCGTGGAAATCGGGTTCGACGCGCCCGAATCCCGGCCCGCCGCGGGGGCCGATGACGTCGAGATCCTGCTGCGCACCGGCGACCGCCTGGTGGGGTCGCTGGGCGATCCCGCCCCGGAGGCGATCCAGCTCATCTCGCCCTCGCTGGGCGCCACGCCCGTGCCCTTCGGGAACATCGACCAGGTGCGGTTTCTCTCGCACCGCGCCGAATGGCCCAGGGCCGTCGGCGAGGTCAAGGGCGACACTCTGTTCACGGCGAGCGGCGACAAGCCGTCCGGCGCGATCAAGTCGATCGGCAGGGGATCGGTCGTCTATCACAACGCGCGCCGCGACCGGGACGTGACCCTCGCGACGAAGGACCTTCTCGTCGTCTGCTTCGTCCCGATCCCTCCGAATCCCGATCCCCCGCCCGCGACGCTGTACGCCATCGTCCAGCTGACCGACGGCAGCGAGATCCGCGGAACGCTGAAGGCCTACGGCGCCGGCGGGCTCACGTTCACCGACCTGTACAAGACCGAGCGCACGATCGCGCCCGGCAAGGTCGCCGGCCTCTACTTCAAGAACGGGCGCGTGATCTATCTGTCGGATCTCGCGGCGTCGAAAGTCGATGAGAACCCGAACTACATCCGCGCCGCCGAGCCGCTCCCCGGCGACCTGGCGTACCCGTGGCAGCGCGACGCGAACGCGGGCGACGCCGGACCCCTCAGGATCAGGAACCAGGAGTTCCGCAAGGGCATCGGCGTGCACGCGCGCAGTTCGCTGACGTTCGCGATCGACGGGGGCTTCTCGAGATTCCAGGCGCTGCTCGGCATCGACGACCACGCGATCCGCCTCACCGGCCAGGATCCCGTGGGCAACGTCACCTTCGTGGTGTCGGGCGACGGCAAGGTGCTGGAGCGCAAGGAAGGGGTCACGTCCCGGACCGCTCCGGTTTCTTTGAGCGTCGACATCAAGGGCGTCAAGGAGCTGACGCTGCTCGTCGACTTCGGGGAGGACCGGTCGGGCCAGGGCGATTTCGCCGATTGGGCGCTGGCGCGGATCATTCGATGACCGAACGCATCGCGCTGGGCCTGGCGTGCGCGGCGATCCTGGTTTCCGTCGCCAGCCTGTTCCTGATCGGCAACAAGCTCCTCGACCTCCATGGGCGCATCGCGGTCCTCGAGAGCCGCGGCTCCCACGCCCCGGCGCCTCCCCCCGCGCCGCGCGAACCGGACGACCGGGAGGTCCAGCCGCCGTCGGAGCGGGTGAAGATCCGGGAGATCACCGACAAGGAGAGCGAGGACCACCTGGACGCCCTCGTGAAGCTCCTGGACCTCGACGCGATCACGGCGGCGAAAGTGCGCGAGGCGTTCACCGAGGAGTTCATGTACTACGCCGACGGCGTGGTGCGCGCGTACGAGGCCCTCAAAGGGAACGCGCCCAAGGGCGATGACGCCTGGCTGACGTCGCGCGAATTCCGCAAGGGCATGACCGACCGCATCGCCGCGACCGACCAGGTCGTGCGACCGCTGCTCGACCCGGCGCGAACGGCGAGGTTCGAGCATTGGCGGACCGACCTCAAGAAGAGCCGCTATGAGTTGGAGTAAAGAACCCGCATGAGACTGGAGCACCCGGCCCTGGTGATGGCCGCCGCTCCGCTGGTTCTCGCGCTCCTGCTCCTCGCGCGCCGCGGCGCCTCCCCGGGCCGGAGGCCCGCGCTCGCCTTCGCGGTCCGATTCCTGATCCTGATGACGCTCGCCGCCGTGCTGGCGTCGCCGTCCGTGGCTTCCCCCGCGCCGCGCTCCTCCGTCGTCTTCGCGCTGGACGTCTCCGACAGCGTGCCGGACGAATCGCTCGAGAAAGCGGTCGACGCGATCGCCTCCGCCTCCAAGGCGGTCTCCGCCCGGGGAGGGACGTCCGCCCTGATCCTCTTCGCCGGCCGCGCCGCCGTGGCCCGGCCCCCCTCGGAGGCCCCGATCGACTTCAGCGAAGAGCTTCGCCGCCGGATCTTCTCCCGCCGCGCCGCGAAGGAAGCGGCGTCGGAAGATCGCGCCCAGCCGCGCGAGGATCTCGAGCCCCTCCGCACGCGCGCCCAGTCGGCGCTGCTCCTCGCGCGCCGGCTCCACCCGCCGGGAGGGGACGCGCGCGTCGTGCTCCTCACGGACGGAGAGGAGTCCGACCCCGGCGCGCAGGTGTCCGTCGGGCCGGGCGTGCGCCTCATCCGGCTGCCCAAGTCGCCCGGCGCCGATGTCGCCCTCCGGGCCCTCCGCGCGCCCCTCGCGGTGCGGGCCGGCGAGGCGTTCGACGTGGAAGTCGACGCGTGGGCCGGCCGGGACACCGAAGCGCGCCTTTCGCTCACGCTGGACGGCCAGGTGATTTCGGAGGACGCGTCGCCGCGGACCGTGCGCGCGGGCCGGTCGACGCTCCGGATCCGCAGCGTGCAGAACGCCTTGCCGCAGGGGTTGCACCGGCTCCAGGCGTTCCTGTCGTCGGA
>DASTON010000022.1:0-2352 GCA_035762525.1 Planctomycetota bacterium
GCGAGATGGCGGTCCTCGTCGGGGGTCAGGTTGCCCTTCGTCTTGGCCGCCAGCACTTCGAGCAGGTCGATGGCGTAGCGCGCGCGGGGGAGATCGGGGGCGCCGGGCTTTCCCTCCTCCTCGCTTTCGCCGCCCAGGGCCATGAGGGCGCCGGTCGCGAGGGAGGCGACGATCGAGGAGAATTCGGCGGGAGGAGGAGTGGGGGACTTCTCGACGCCCTTCTCTTCGGCCATGGTCAGGCGCGGGTGGCGATGGACTCGGACCCTAGCGGCGAGCCGGGTTGAAGCAAGTCGCGCGCCGCGCGGACGAACTCGCGGAAGAGCGGGTGGGCCGCGGTGGGGCGCGACTGGAACTCGGGGTGGAACTGGACGCCCACGAACCACGGGTGGTCCGCGAGCTCGTAGATCTCGACCAGATCGTTCAAGGGGCAGATGCCGGCGAACCGCGCCCCCTTCGCCTCGAAGGTCGCGCGGTAGGAGTTGTTGAACTCGAACCGGTGGCGGTGGCGCTCGCTCACCGATTCCGCTCGGTACGCGGCCGCGGCGCGCGTGCCCGGGGAGATCCGGCACGGGTAGGCGCCGAGCCGCATCGTCGCGCCCTTGTCCGTCACCCGCTTCTGGTGCTCCATGATGTGGATGACCGGATCGGGCGACTGCTCGTCGAATTCCGTGCTGTTCGCCTTCGCCAGGCCCACGACGTTTCGCGCGAACTCGATGACCGCCACCTGCATCCCCAGGCAGAGCCCGAAGTAGGGGATCTGCTTCTCGCGCGCGTACTGGGCCGCCCGGATCTTGCCCTCGATCCCGCGGCCGCCGAAGCCGCCGGGCACGAGGATTCCGCCCACGCCCGCCATGAACCGCTCCATGCCGACCTTCTCGACGTCGTCCGCCGGCACCTTCTTGATGTTCACCTTGCAGTGGTTGGCGATGCCCGCGTGGGCGAGCGATTCGTAGATGGACTTGTACGCGTCGTTGAGCTCGAGGTACTTGCCGACGATCGCCACCGTCACCTCGCGCTCCGGATGCTTGATGAGGTTCAGCATCTGGTTCCAGTGCGTGAGGTCGGGCTTCTTCGCCTTCAACCCGAGGCGCTCGACGATGAGGTCGTCGATCTTCTGCTCGGCCAGCATCACCGGGATTTCGTAGATCGAGAAGTCGACGTCCTTCTCGTCCAGGACCGCCTCCTTGGGCACGTTGCAGAAGAGCGAGATCTTGGACCGCACGTCGTCGGAGATCGGGACTTCCGTGCGGCAGATGAGGATGTCGGGGATGAGGCCGATCTCGCGCAGCTTGCTGACGCTCTGCTGGGTCGGCTTGGTCTTGATCTCGTGGCTCGACCGGAGGTAGGGCACGAGCGTGAGGTGGACCGACATCGCGTTGCCGCGGCCCGCCTCCAGGATGAACTGCCGGACCGCCTCGAGGAACGGGAGGCTTTCGATGTCGCCGACCGTGCCGCCGATCTCGGTCAGGGCCACGTCGATGTCGGGGCCCTCGATGCGGCGCACGGCTTCCTTGATCTCGTTCGTGATGTGCGGGATGACCTGGACGGTCTGGCCGAGGTACTCGCCGCGCCGCTCCTTCGCGATGACCGAGCTGTAGATCTTGCCGGTCGTGTAGTTGCTGTGCTTGTTGACGACGGCGCGGGTGAACCGCTCGTAGTGGCCGAGGTCGAGGTCCGCCTCGAGCCCGTCGTCCGTGACGTAGACCTCGCCGTGCTGGTAGGGGTTCATCGTGCCGGGGTCGACGTTGATGTACGGGTCGAACTTCTGCATGGAGACGCGGAGCCCCATGTTCTCGAGGAGCATGGCGATGCTCGAACAGGTGAGGCCTTTTCCGAGCGAACTGACGACGCCGCCGGTCACGAAGATGTGCTTAGTCACGATTCCCCCTCAGTCCGGCGTCGAGACCGCCCCGAGGTCCGCGCATCGGGGTACGTCTCGCGTGCATGCGGAAACGTATTCTGCCCAGCTCGACGCGATCCGTCAAGGTAGACTCGACGGCGTGAAAAAGCCGATCGCGGCCGCGCTGCTGTTCTCGGCGGCGGCGATCATCCTGCTCCTTCCGAGGGACGTTCACCAATTGGCCCCCGCTTCGCGCCCCCCGGGGATCCCGCCGGATCCTGCGCCCGCTCCGCCAAGCCGGTCCGACATCGTCGCTCTGGCGGTGCCCGCGGATCGCGCGGGGGTCCAAACTCTCGCGGCGGAATGGCGGCGGATGGCGCGCGGCGACGCCGGCTTCCGCGAGCGCCTCAGGCGCCTGATCCTCGACGTCGCGGCGCCTTCGAAGACGCGGGAACTGGCCGCCCTTGTCCTCGGAACCTTGGCCGATCGAGAAGGTCTAGCCGTTCTCGCCG
>DASTON010000023.1:0-3107 GCA_035762525.1 Planctomycetota bacterium
GACGCGGGCGGGCCTTTCGTTCCCTCGTTGGGCGCCACCGGCGGCGGGGGCGGCGGGAGGGGCTCCACGGGCGGAGGCGGCGGCAGGTTGGGCGAGCGGGCGATTTCCCGCTTGGTTCCGCCCTTCGCCGGGGGATCGGCGCTCTTGCCCTTCATGACGAGCCCGATCGCGATGATCACCGCCGCCAGCGCCGCGATGCCGGCGCCGAGATAGAGTCCGCTCATGTCGCGGCCGCGGTCCGAGGCGCCGCGCCCGTCGCCGGCTCCCGGACTGGGAACGGATCGGCCGCGCTGGCCGGGAACCGTGGCGTTGGTCATCCGCCGGAACAGCGTGCTCTGGCGCCCGCCCACGGCGCGGCCTCCGCCGGCGGCCGCCGGCGCCTTGGCGGCGTCGGGCACCCGCATGTCGCCCCGGCAATGGGTGCACTTGATCACCGAGCCGGGCCGCGCGGCCGAGGCGTCGTTTTCGGACTTGCACCGGGGACAACGGATCATCGTGGCCATAGGGTAGTCACAGACTTCAGACTGAAGACTGCAGACTACAGACCGTCGACTGCAGTCTTCCGTAGTCAGTAGTCTTCAGTCTGAAGTCTCTCTATTTCAGCAACGTTTCCGGCAATTCAAAGTTCGCATAGATCTTCTGCACGTCGTCGCTCTCGTCGAGGCCGTCCATGAGCCTCAGGATCTTCTGGCCGACCTCCTCGTCCACCGGAACGCTCATGCTCGGGATCATGGCCAGCTCGGACGATTCGATCTTGTACTTCTTCGCTTCGATGGCCTTCTTGACCTTGTCGTAGTCCGCGGCGGCGGTCGTGATCTCGAACGCGTCGCCGGTCTTCTCCAGGTTGTCGCCGCCGGCGTCGAGGACGTCCGACATGAGCTGGTCCTCGGAGACGCCCGCGGCGGGGACCCGGATGAGCCCCTTGCGGTCGAAGAGCCGCCGCACGCTGCCGGTCGTCCCCAGGTTGCCGCCCGTCCCCTCGAAGATCTTGCGGATTTCCGCGGCGGAGCGGTTCTTGTTGTCGGTGAGGGCCTCGACCAGGAACGCGACTCCCCCGGGACCGTATCCCTCGTATGTCACTTCCTCGTAGGTGACGCCCTCGAGCTCGCCCGTGCCGCGCTTGATGGCTCGCTCGACGTTGTCCTTGGGCATGTTCGCGGCGCGCGCCTCGTCCAGCGCGTACTGGAGCTTGAGGTTCATCTTGGGATCGCCGCCGCCCTGGCGGGCGGCGAGGATGATGAGGCGCGCGATCTTCGAGAAGAGCTTGCCCTTCTTGGCGTCGGCGGCGCCCTTCTTGTGCTTGATGGTCGCCCAGTGGGAGTGACCCGACATGGCGGCACCTCTTAGAGGATGAGTCCGTGAATCAAGGACTTGGATTATAGGTCGGTCGGCGTATAGACTTCAACGACATGGCGACTTGCAGAATCGTGATGGCCGGCCTCGCCGCGATCCTCCTGGCGGGATTCCAGGACCAGGCCGAAATCGACCGCTGGATCGCGGATCTCGTCAATGTCGACGAGGTCATCAACGTCAAGGCGCAGAAATCGCTCCTGAAGGCGGGGGCGAAGGCGCTTCCCGCGCTGAAGATCGCCGCCGAATCGAAGAACTCCGAGCTCGCGGATCGGGCGCGGAAGCTGGTGGCGGAAATCGAGCGGCTCGAGTTCGAGAAACAGCACGACGCGACGCAGCGCCCGCGGCGACTCGAGATCGTGACGCTGCAACTCAAGGACGCACCGCTCAGCGACGCGCTCAAGGCGCTGGGGGCGCAGGTCGACTCCACGTTCCACAGCCTCGTGGACCAGAAGCAGAAGCTCACGATCGAGGTGAAGGACACGCCCCTGCGCAAGTGCCTCGACCAGATGGAGGACCTGCTGAAGACGTCGATCGTCAGCCGCAACAACTACCATCGGGTGTCGAAGGAGCCGCCTTCGCGGAAGAAGCGCGCCTACGTTCCCGGCGCGACGTTTGAGTTCACGCTCGTGAAGGTCCAGAAAGAGGGGCAACCCGCCGGCTTGAGCCTCCTGACCGACATTACGGGCACGGCGGCGACCTTCATCGAAGCGATCGAGGTGACCGACAGCCAGAAGGCGAAGGTGGAGGTCGAGTGGTGCGGGCGGTGCAGCCCCAGGTACGTGCACCTGAAAACGGATAAACCCGGCCCCTTCACCGTCCGCTTGAAGGGGCGCCTGGTCTGGGAAAGCCCCTACGATCTGGCCGTCGCCGACCCCGCGAAGCTGCAGGACTACAAGGTCGGCCCGTTCTCGATCCGGTACGAATACCCCAAGGTCAGCTGGACGACGACCGAACCCGTCGCGGAGCCGATGATCGGGCGCGCGGAGCTGGTGGCCAAGCTCAAGAAGCAGAACCAGCCGCCGGGGCCAGGGGGCGCGATGGGAATGGGAGTCGTGCCGCCGCTCCCGCGCGTGGCGGATTCGTGGTGCACCTGCGTCAATGGACCGACGCCGTTCGTACAAAGGAAGCCCGTGAAGCTGGGCGGGGGCAGCTACTTTGAGGCGGCGTTCCGCACGCGCAAGCCGGACCAGTTCGAGTCGATGAAGGTGCGCTTCTACAAGGGAATCGAAGAGACGTTCGAAGCGGAAGCGAGCCTCACCGCCGAATAAGACAGAGGAGTCCTAAGTCCCAGGTCCGACGGCCGACGTCCGAAGCCGAAGAGTCCGAGGTCACGAAGGATGGCCGTTCATTCCCACCGAATTCATCTCCCGATTGTGCTCGCCACGTCTTTGTTGCTCGTCGGATTCCAAGAAGAGGCGGGTTTCGACCGCTGGATCGGCGACTTGGCCCATGAACTGGTCGAGCGGCAGGACCAGGCTGCGCGCGAGCTAAGGAAAGCAGGCGCCGCGGCCTTGCCGGCGATCCGGAAGGCGCTGGAGCAGGGCGTCCACGCGAAAGATCCGAAGGCGCGAAAGGCGCTCGCGAACCTCGAGCGTGCAATCGGCGAATCGCTCCACGACGCGAATCAGCGCAAGCGCGCCCTCAATCTGGTCACGCTCAAGGAGCGCGACTACACCTTGGACGAGGTCACGGCCGACCTTGAGCGTCAGGCGAAGATCCGGTTCAAGGTCGAAGCCGAGGGTCCGGGTACCGTG
>DASTON010000024.1:0-4450 GCA_035762525.1 Planctomycetota bacterium
TTCAGTTTCTCGCGCGTCTTCCGCGTCGCGTCGCGCACGGGCCCGCTCGGGTCCGCTTCGATCGCCTCGAGGCGGCGCCGCAGGTCTTCGGTAAGGGCATCGACTTCCGCGACGAGATTCGACCGCACCGAGGCGCGACGGAGCGCGGCCTCCCCCGCCAGGAGATGAGCGCCCGTCGCGCCCAGCGCTTCTGCCAGTCGGGCGGCCTTGGGATCGACGAGCGTGGCGGTGATCCGGGGCGCGACGACGGGGCCGGTCCTCCCGAACGCTTCGTAGAGCTCCCGGAGCTGGGCGAGGTAGGCGATCTCATTGGGACCGGAGATGACGAGCGCCGTCGGCAGCACGGCGTCCTGAACAAGGAGGCGCATCGCGACGCCCCCCGAGAGGCGCCCCGTGGACGGGCCGGGGACGCGACGAGGTCCATCGAACGAGTAGACATTCGCCCCGAGCTTGTGACCCAGCGGCCGATCGAATCCCAGCTCCTTGAGTCGATCCCCGCCCCGATCAATCGCGCCTTGTACGAGGCCCGGATCCGCCTTGCTGAGAATCTCCCGCGCCCGCGGTCCGTCGAGCTGCCGCGGCTCGACGATCAAGAGCTCGTCGCCGAAAAGTGATCGCAGGAGTCGCGTGAAATCACCCGCCACGTCGACCTTCGCCTTCAACTGGGAAACGTCGGCACCCAGTTTTTCGAGGGCCCCGAGGTCCAGCGTCGCCTGGCGGAACGCGAGCGCGCCCTCGCCCCCCCACGAGGCCTCGACCGCGCCCTCGGGAGCGGCGACGCGGTTCAGTCCTTCGAGGTTGTCGTCGTCGGAGTGATTCCAGAAGACGGGCACGGCGTCGAGTTTCCGCGCCCACCGGATCGCGGTGATCGCCTTGTAGACGTTGTACATCGGGCCCAGCGCGACGGATGGCTGTTGCCCCGTGACGACGGCGGGCGCGCCCTTTTTCAGCTTCTCGAACGCGGGCCCCTCGAGCTTAAGCTCCGGATCGAAGCCCCGGGACGCGGCCCATCGGGCATGGTCGATCAGCGCCTTCTCATCGCGCCATGAGACCGGAAATCGCGATTGGAGCTTGGCGTCGTCGGCGGCGAAGGCGGCGGCGATCGGCTTGAAGTGATCGGGGAGCGCCGAGAGCGGCACGCGCTCAGTGCGCATGGCACGAGCGTAGGGGAGGCCGGACGGCGTTGTCAAGGCGGCGACCCGTTGATAAAGTGACGCGCGCTCGATGAAAATCCTGGTCGTCGGATCCGGCGGTCGCGAACACGCCCTCGTCTGGAAGATCGCGCAGTCCCCGCTCGTCACGAAGCTCTACGCCGCCCCCGGGAACGCGGGCATTGCGTCGCTGGCCCAGTGCGTCGACATCACCGTCGACAACCTCGAGGGGCTGGCCGATTTCGCGGCCAAGGAGCGAGTCGACCTCACGGTCGTGGGCCCCGAGGCGCCGCTCTGCCGGGGCGTCGTGGATCTTTTCAAGGAGCGCAAGCTGCGCGCGTTCGGCCCGACGAAGGACGCCGCGGAACTCGAGGGGAGCAAGATCTTCTGCAAGGAGCTCCTGCGCCGGAACGGGATTCCGACGGCCGGCTTCCGCGTCTTCACGGATCCCCATTCCGCGCGCGCGTTCCTGAAGACGGCGACCTTCCCGCTCGTCGTGAAGGCGGACGGCCTGGCCGCGGGCAAGGGGGCCGTCGTCTGCGGCGAGCCGTCGGAGGCGGAGGCGGCGGTCGAGCAGATGATGGTGCGGCGCGTCTTCGGCGAGGCCGGCGCGAGGATCCTGGTCGAGGAATTCCTGAGCGGCGTGGAGGCGTCGGTGATCGCGTTCACGGACAGCCGCACGATCGCGATCATGGACTCGGCGCAGGACCACAAGCGCGTGTACGACGGCGACCGCGGGCCGAACACGGGCGGAATGGGCGCGTACTCCCCCGCCGCGGTGGCGCCCGACCGCGACGTCGAGCGCGTCGAGCGGGAGATCCTCGTGCCGGTCGTGCACGCGCTCAACAAGGAGCAGCGGCGGTTCCAGGGGATCCTCTACGCGGGGATCATGTACACGAAGAGCGGGCCGAAGGTGATCGAATTCAACGTGCGGCACGGCGACCCCGAGTGCCAGCCGCTCATGATGCGGATGAAGAGCGACCTCGTTCCGATCCTGGAGTCGGTGATCGACGGCCGGCTCGACCAGCGCGACATCGAGTGGGATCCGCGGCCGGCGGTGTGTGTCGTCGTGGCGTCGGGCGGCTATCCCGGGCGCCACGAGGTCGGATACGAGATCTCTGGCCTCGACCAGTCCTCGCCCGACACGATGGTCTTCCACGCGGGGACTATCAAGAAGGACGACAAGATCGTCACGGCGGGCGGGCGGGTGCTCGGAGTCACGGCGATGGGCGCGGACCTGCGCTCCGCCCAAAAGGCCGCCTATGACGCGGTGCGGAAGATCAACTTCACGGGGATGCATTACCGGACGGACATCGCCAACCGGATGCTGAAGTAGACATCAGGCATCGGACATCAGACATCAGTCCGACCGTATGGAGTCTCGTAGAACCCTCAGCTGATTTCTGATTCCTGATTTCTGATGTCTCGTTGGTTGGTACTCGTACTGAGCGAGGACAACGAGAGGTACGGAGAGGTTTCGACTCGCTTCGCTCGCTCAACCTACTTCGCCTCGGACGTTGGTGGGTTGTCCGAGTCGAAGTATGCCCGGCAGGAGTTGAACCTGCAACCTTTGGCTCCGGAGGCCAACGCTCTATCCAGTTGAGCTACGGGCACCTGACCTGCGCACGACACATTGTCGCGAACAGTGTTTCCGGAAGGGCGCAGCATCCAGCTCCGAGCTTCCAGCTCCCAGCCACGGCGGGTGGCTGGATGTGGTCACCGGGGAGCGGATCACCGCGCAAGCATCTCAAAGAGCGATCGCTTGGAAGGGCATGATAGGATTCACCCTTCGTCCGCGCAACTTAGAGAGGGCTGTGTGCCATCCGAACCTCAAGCTCAGAAACCCATCAAGATCAATCGGCTTGGACTCGAGGGTGGAATCGCGGGGATCTTATTATCGCTCGGCGCGGGAGCGGCTCAGGGCTACATGGCGGCGCTTGCGTTCGGATTCGAAGCTACCAATGATGGTGTCAAGGCGGTCTTGTTCATCGCGGTCGCCGTTGTCGGTGTAGTGTGCGGCGTGCTGGCGGTCCGGGGAAGTCTCAAAGCCCGTTCTGTGGGGTTCTTGGTCTCAGCATCGATGGTCTGCGCGGCCATGGCCGGCCTGGGGTGTCTGGAACTGCTGGGCTACTGACCTCCAACCGAAGAAGCGCGCACGGGCGCCGCGGCGGTCGGGAGCGGTTCAGCGGCCGCCGGAGGCCCCCCGGTGGGCCTGCCAGGCCCGACCTCGACCCGGCCCACGAGGACGGCCCCTTCCTCGACCGATAGGGCCTGCGCGGACAGGTTGCCGTAGACCTTGCCCGTCTTGTGGATTTTGACCCCCTCCCGCGCCCGGATGGGCCCCTTGACCTCCCCCTTGACCACGAGGGAGCGGACGCGGACCTCGGAGATGATCACGCCCTTCCTGGCGACCTCGACGCAGGCCTCGTTGAAGTACTCCGCGCGGGCCTGGTAGTCGGAGACGGTCTCGTCCTCGGTGCGCATCGTGCGATGGCATCCCGAGCACAGGGTCGACTTGGTGAGCTTGCTCACCTCGATCGCCCGGTCGCAGCGGGGGCACCGGAGCGCGCGCCGGTCGCCGGCTTTGCTCATGGAGTCATCAGCGGGCGGGGAGGTCGCGATCCCCTCCCCGCCCGGCTGGGATTAGTCCAGGACTAGCGGCGGGCGGGCGCCGGGCCGCCGGCGTGCGCGAGGATCTGGTCGCGCTCCACGGAGCCCTTGAGCGCCTCGGAGCTGATGACGACGTTCCCCACCAGCGTCGCGCCCTCGGCCACGACGAGCCGGGGCGAGCGGATGTCGCCCGTGACCTGGGCCGACCCCGTCAGCTCGACGCGCTCCGACGCCACGACGTTGCCCTTGAACTGGCCCTCGACGCCCGCGTGGGCCACGCTGAGCTCGCCGGATACGTGGGCGGTCTTGCCCACGATCAGCTTGCCCTTGCTCGTGATCTTGCCGTCGAATTTCCCCTCGATGCGCATCGCGCCTTCGTAGGACAGCTCGCCCTTGAAGGTGGCGTCCGCGCCGAGGACGGTCTCCGACGACGATCCGGGAATGGATGGCATGCCCTCTCTCCTTAGAAATGCGTTATGTAATTTATACTCTGTAAATGACGGGTTGTCAAATGACACCGGGTCTGCGGGCAACGAATACCGGACCAAAACCAATTGAACCCAGGAAGTGATGACCGATGACTGATGACCGATGACTTCGAGTCGACAGGCCGGGGTCGGTCTTCGTCATCTGTCATCGGTCAACTGTCATCCGCCCCGACCCCAGAACCCGGATTTAAAAGAGCGACG
>DASTON010000025.1:0-2781 GCA_035762525.1 Planctomycetota bacterium
AGCGACGCGCCCTTCCCCTGGTTGGTCCGGGAAATCGCCGTCGCGCCCTCGAGCTTCGCCCTCGCTTCCTCGTGGTCGGGCTGAAGCCGGAGGACCTTGGCGTATTCGGCGCGCGCCCAGGCGAATTGCTTTTGCTTCTCGAACTCGGCCGCGGTCTTCATCCGCTCGGCCGCGATCTCGTGGTGAATCTGCCAGTCCGGATCCCCCTCCTGGGCGGCCAGGAGGAGGACGAGCGCCAAGGCCTGCATACCCATTCAACCCTCGCCACGGGCTTCGAATTCTATCCTCCGGTCGCGGTTCCCCTCGCCACCTCGAAGATGTCGTTCACGCGGCAATAGTAGTCGTCCCCCAGTCGTCCCACGAACGTGAGTTTGCGCGGATCGACGCGGCCGTCGGTCCAGATCGCGTCGTCGGCGTGGACGTGGACGATCTTCCCCAGGATGAGCGACGTCCCTCCTTCGACCTCGACGACCTGGTGAAGCTTGCATTCCATCCGGATCGGCGACTCCTTCACGCCCGGCGTGCGGATCTTCGAGGAGGGCGCCGGCGTCAGCTTCGCCAGCTCGAGCTCGCTCACCTCCGGCGGATGATCGGTGGCGCCGACAACCACGCCCTGCATGAGACCCGGCGTTACGACGTTCACCACGAACTCGCCTTCGCGCCGGACATTGGCCGCGGTGTCCTTCGCCCCGCCCCGCTTCGGACCGACGCTGACCGAGATGATCGGCGGCGCGCTTGACACGCCGTTGAAGTAGCTGAACGGCGCGAGGTTGACGTTCCCCGCCGGCCCGATCGTGCTGACGAACGCGATCGGGCGCGGGATGATCAAGCTGATCATGGCCTTGTAGGCCGAGCGGCGGTCGAGCGTCCCCAGGTCCAATTCCATTGATCCTCCGGATGCGTCGGGCGGCATTATGGGGTAACATCAGCGGCCTGAAGAGGTCTTATCGACGTGCGCCCCGCTCAATTCCATGTCCTCAACTGACCCCCGGGGAGGCCGATCCATGCTCGCGATGAAGTCCGCCCTCGCCGCCCTCCTGGCCGCGTTCGTCCTGGTGGTCGTTCCCCCGCTTCTCCGGCAGGACGCGGGACCCGGCAAGCCCGACGACGTCGCCCACGTCCTCCCCGAGGAGACGCTCGCGTTCGTCGAGCTCGTCAAGGCTCCGCGCCTCCTCCACGACTGGAAGGACTACGTGGGGTCGCTCACGACGGCGGACGGGAAGGACAAGGCGTGCGCGTTCATCGAGGAGTGGTTCACCAAGGCGCTCGAGATCGTTCCCGAGAAGCTCCTCAAGGACCTCAAGGAGGGCCTGCCGACGATCCAGCGCATGGCGGTCGCCATGACCGGCATGCCCGATCACGAGATCCCCTGGATCTTCGTGGCGACGTCCTCCGATCCCGCGTTCTTCAAGAAGCTGGTCGAGAACGACCTCTCGGTGTTCGCCGCGGAGGAGAAGGCGCACCGGGGCGTCAAGATCTTCGCGATCCGCAAGATGGGGGAGCTCAAGTCCGACCACCCCGTCTTCGTCGCCGCGGCGGGCGCGCGGCTGCTGATGTCGACGCGCTGGGCGAGCCTGACCGACGCGCTCGATCGCGCGGAGGGTCGCGGGTCCGGAAACGACCTCCGGAAGAACCGCCTCTACGCGATGTTCGCTCCGGCGGCCTCCGACGATCCCGTGCTCCGCGCCTTCAGCCGGTGGGACTGGGACCTGCTCACGGGCCCATTCCTCGGCGGCGGCTCCAACGAGCGGTCGAGCCGCTACGAAATGGACATGACGGACGCGGTGTTCGGAATCCGGAAGATCGCGGGCACCGTGAGCGAGGCGACGTTCAAGCCGGGCAAGGTCGTTTCGATCTCGCGGACTCCCATCGACGCCCCGTGCCGCCTCTACGAGGCGATTCGCCAGCCGCCGGGGCCCAAGGATCTTCTCGCCCACCTGCCCAAGCCGACGATCGGATTTGCGCACGCCAACCTGAAGGGCGGAAAGGAGATCTGGGGCGACATCGAGGGGTTCGTCCGCCGGTTCCAGGAGGCGGAGCGAAAGGGCCGGCCGGGCGACGAAGCTCACGACTACCTCAAGGAGATGGACGAACACCTGAAGAAAGACCTGGGATTCGCGGCGCGCGACCTCGCCGCGGTCATCGGCAACGAGATCGCCGTCGCCTTGGTCGACCTCGAGAAGCCGGATCCCGGATGGCTCGTCCTCGCGCGGCTCTCGGACCCCGCCAAGGCGCGCGAGATCTGCGAGGCGGCCGGGAAGCACAAGGGGAGGTTCGCCGGAAAGACCGAGGAGGGCGTCACGATCTACACGCGCGTGAAGCGCGAAGGCGTCGTCTTCGGAATGGGCGGCTCGGTCCTGGCGCTCGGCGGGGACGAGGCGACGGTGAAAGGGGCGCTGAAGTCGAAGGACGACGCCGCGGGCGCGGTGAAACGGCTTCCCAAGGACGCCGCGGCCGCGTCGATCGTCGGCGCCTTCGACGCGACGCGCCTCGTGGAATGGATCCTGAAGATGTCGGGGACGGAAACGCCCGAGTTCTTCAAGCACCTGCGCCGCGACGAATGGACCCAGATGCTCGTCCGGACTGAAAGGGACCAGTCGGTGTCCATCATCACGGATGCGGGCCCCGGGGCCCTCGCCCAGACGGCGCTCACCGTCTTCCCGATCGCCCTCGTCGGCGCCTTCGGAATGATGATGGGGCCGGTCGTCGTCATGGAGGAAGGACCCGGCGCTCCGGCTCCGGACAAGCCGAAGCCCGAGCCTCCCGCGCTGGCGGCGGCGG
>DASTON010000026.1:0-5406 GCA_035762525.1 Planctomycetota bacterium
GGCCTGGCGGCGTGCCGGGCCGGGATCCGCGGCTCGCGGAGCTCGAACAGGAGATCGCCGCGTCCAAGACCGAGCAGAAGACGCTCACCGAGCGGTGGCAGAAGGAGAAGGCCGTCGTCGACCGGGTGCTGGCCCTCCGCCGGCAGCTCGAGGGCGGAACGAAGCCCAAGCGCGGCGAGACGATCAAGCGCGAGAAGGAGCCGAAGAAGGACACGGCCGCGCTCTCGAAGGAGCTGGACGCCGCGCTGGCGGAATTGAAGGAAGTCCAGGGCAAGGACGCCCTGATGCATCTCGAGGTCAGCGCGGAAGTCATCGCCAAGGTCATCGCCGACTGGACGGGCATCCCCATCGGGAAGATGGTGCGCGACGAGGCCGCGAACGTCCTCAAGATCGAGGAGAGCCTGCGGGGCCGGATCAAGGGCCAGGACCACGTCCTCGAGGTGATCGGGAAGGGCATCCGCGCGTCGAAGGCGGGATTGAAGGACCCGAAGCAGCCGATGGGGAATTTCCTGTTCGTCGGGCCCAGCGGCACGGGCAAGACCGAGACCGCGCTGGGGGTGGCGGACCTGCTCTTCGGCGGCGAACGCTCGCTCACGGTCATCAACATGTCCGAGTTCCAGGAGAAGCACACGGTGTCGCGGCTCATCGGCTCGCCCCCCGGCTACGTGGGGTACGGCGAGGGCGGCGTCCTGACCGAGGCCGTGCGCCAGAAGCCGTACTCGGCGGTCCTGCTCGACGAGGTGGAGAAGGCCGATCCCGACGTGATGAACCTGTTCTACCAGGTCTTCGACAAGGGCATGCTCTCCGACGGCGAGGGGCGCGAGGTCGACTTCAAGGACACGGTCATCTTCATGACGAGCAACCTCGGGACGGACGCCATCATGGCGGCCTGCCAGAGCGGGAATCCGGACGTCGAGGCGCTGACGGCGTCGATCCGGCCCATCCTGAGCAAGCACTTCAAGCCCGCGCTCCTCGCGCGCATGACGATCGTCCCGTTCTATCCCATCAGCGGGGACGCGATGAAGGAGATCGTGGGGCTGAAGCTTCGCGCGATCGAGAAGCGCCTGAAGCAGAGCCACAAGATGAAGCTGGAGATCGACCCGAGGGTGGTCGACATCATCGCCGAGCGGTGCACGGAGGTGGAGACCGGCGCGCGCAACATCGATCACATCCTCTCGGGGTCGATCCTCCCGAAGGTGTCGTCGGAGCTGCTGCGGCAGATGAGCCTGGGCCCGCTCCCGGAACGCCTGAAGATCGGCGTCGGCGAAAGCGGGGATTTCACGTACACGTTCTCGAATTGATTCCGGACGCCCGGAGCACCAGGAAAAGGAGTCCGCCATGCCTGACGTAGAGGTCAAGAAGGTCATCCACTTCGAGCTGGAGGGAATGACCGACCCGCCGCTCACGGTGGTGAAGTTCACCGGCACGGAGGGCCTGTCGTCGCTCTTCTCCTATTCGATCGCCCTGGCTTCCCCGGTGCCCGTCCTCGAGTTCGACGACTTCCTCGAGGCGAAGGCCCATCTCTGGTTCGGGGATCCGCCCATCCACATCCACGGCACGCTCAGCTCGGTCCAGCAGGGGTACGACGCCACCTGGAAGGACGGGACGGGGATGGTCACCCGCGTCGACGTCGTCCTGGTGCCCGCCTTGTGGAAGCTCACGCTGAACGTCCGGAATCGCTACTTCGAGAGAATGGATCTCAAGGGAATCATCGACAGGGTCCTGTCGGAGTACGGCATCCAGCCCAAGATCGACTTCAGCGGGACGCACCTCAAGCGGGACTCGGTGATGCAATACCAGGAGTCGGACCTCAATTTCATCCAGCGCCTGTGCGAGCGCGAAGGCGTCCATTACCACTTTGTCCACGGCGAGAGCGAGGAGCAGGTCGTCTTCTCCGACAACAACAACGTTTTCGATCCCATCCAGGACCCCGTGGACCTGCCGCTCCGCCCTCCCGTCAACATCCGCGGGGGAGGAGTGCTCGGCACGTGGGGCGAGGAAAAGACGGTGACCCGCTTCCAGAGCCGCCAGCGGTTCATGCCGAAGAAGGTCGTGCTGCAGGACTACAACTACGAGACGCCCTCGAAGGATCTCAAGGTCGAGGGCGAAGCGCCGGGCCGGGCCTCGGAAGGGATCCAATATTCCTACGGCGAGAATTACGTGGACACGAATGAAGGGAGCGCCTTCCGCGACTTGCGGAAGGAGGACATCCTCGCGCGCAAGAGAGTCTACTTCGGCGGGAGCAACGCCTATTTCCTCTACGCGGGCGGCGCGTTCAAGGTGATCGACGCGGGCGACGCCAACGCCGCCCTGGCCCAGGAGTACGTCGTCACGGAGATCCAGACCGAGGGAAGCCAGCCCCGGGGAACGAGATCGCAGGACGAGAAATACCACTACGGCAACACGTTCACGTGCATCCCCAAGGACGTCGTCTACCGGCCGCCCCTGAAGACGGCCTGGCCCGCGATGCACGGCATGTTCGCCGCCAAGATCATCGCGTCGGGCCGGTATGCCGACGTCGAGAGGCAGGGCCGCTACAAGATCAAGTTCGCGTTCGACGGCGACACGGCCTGCCCGATTCCCGTCCGCCGGCTCCAGCCGTACGTCGGAGCGTCCTACGGATTCCACGCCCCCCTTCACGAGGACGTGGAGGTCGCCGTGTGCTTCGAGAACGGGGATCCGGACCGGCCGGTCATCGTCGCGGCGGCCCACAATCCCGACCACCCGGACACCGTCGTGGACGGAAACCACGTCCAATCCGTCTGGCGCAGCGCCGGGAACAACGAGTTCATGATGGACGACACGGACGGGAGCGAGAAGTTCTACCAGCACTGCGAGAAGGACCTGGAAATCAAGACCGAGAACGACAAGAAGGAATACACCGGGCACGATGAGAACCTCGAGGTGAAGAACGACCGCACCCGCAAGGTGGGCAACAACGAGAAGGTCGAGATCGGCAAGAAACGCGAGAAAAAGGTCGGGACGGACGAGGTGATCGAGATCGGGGGCAACAGCGACGTCGTGATCAAGGGCAACTCCACGGAGACCGTGAAAACCGACAAGAAGGTCACCGTGGAAGGAACCCATACCGAGACGATCACCAAGGACCTGATGTACGAAGCGAAGGCCAAGAGCACGATCAAGTACGTCGGCGACCAGAACCACACGATCGAGGGGAGCCTCACGAACACGGTGAACAAGAAGGTGACCACGACGATCAAGGCCGCCCGCAAGGAGGACGTCACCGGCGACGACGAGCTGACCGTGGGGGGCGACCTCAAGCGGACCGTGAAGGGCGAGGTGAAGTACGAGGTGAGCAAGGACTTCACCGTGGACGGCAAGGGCGACATCACCCTGGACGCCGGATTCCTGAAGGGCGTCACCTGCAAGGGCCTGAAGGTGGAACTCGAGGGGATGAAGGAGATCTCCCTCTCCTCCAAGAACAAGGTCTCCATCGAGGGGAAGGCCAGCGGCGTGGAGATCTCGGGCACCAAGTACGAGGTGAAGGCGGACTCCGAAGTGTCGATCAAGGGCGCGACGATCAAGCTCAACTAGGAAACCGTGGTCAAGTACTACTGCGATCCGCCCTGGTCGGCCGCCTGGCTGGTCTCCGGAGTCCGGCCGCCGGGACTCTCCGCCACGTTCGTGGTGAAGGGGACGTTCCTTCTCAAGCCGGGAGCGCCGGCCGAGCCGGATCCCAAGCCCGACCTCGTTTCGGGCGACGTGCACGAGGAGGACGACGACCAGAAGCCGCTCCGGTACGCGTCCGACTTCGCGCCGGTGAAGCTCCGCACCGATCTCGTCCTGCTCGCGAAATGCCACGCCGCCAAGGGCAAGTCCGCCGCGGTGCTGCGCGCGGGATTCCGGGTCGGCGCCTGGTCGAAGAGCGTCGCGGTCATCGGGAACCGCCGCTGGATTCCCGGCGTCCTCTCCACCGGCCAGACGGAGCCCGAACCGTTCACGTCGATGCCGATCACGTGGGACCGCGCCTACGGGGGCAAGGGCTTCAAGAAGAACCCCGCCGGCACCGGGCGCGTGAAGGACGGCGGCGATCTTCCGAACATCGAGAACGCCGACCGGCTCCTGAAAAGCCCCGGGGACGGGCTTGATCCCGCGGGTTTCGGCCCGGTCCGCCCGGACTGGGAGCCCCGGTCGTCGGTGAAGGGGAAGTACGACGCGAAATGGCTCAAGGAGCGCTGGCCCTGGTACCCCGAGGACTTCGATTTCGGCGTCTTCAACGGCGCGCCCCGCGACCAGCAGATCGAGGGGTTCCTCAAGGGGGATGAGGAACTCGCCTTCGAAAACCTGCATCCGGAGCACCCGAAATACGTCTCGCGGCTGCCCGGGCTTCGCGCGCGCTGTTTCCTCGCCGAGAAGATCGACGGCAAGCCGCAGTTCCGCGAAGTCCCGCTCCACATCGACTCCCTGTGGATCGATCTCGAGGCGTCGAAGCTCGTGCTGGTGTGGCGGGGGATGCTCGGTGTCCGAACGCTAAAGATGCGCGACCTCGACGGCATCCTGATCCGCGCCGAGGCGATGAAGGATCCGGTCGTGCCGATCGAGCAGGTGCGCGCGGCCTACGAGGAAAAGTCGAAGGCGGAGGAGCCGCCTCCCGAGAAGGACGAGCCGCCGCCGCTCCCCGCCCAGCCGCCCCCGCCGCCCAAGGCCACCGCGGAGGGGATCCTGGCCGCCCTCGCGGCCGGGAGGGTCCTCGCCGAGGCGGACCTGTCGCGCGCCCAGATGCCGGGGATCGACCTATCCGGGCGCGATCTCCACGGCGCGGTCTTCGAGGGCGCGTCGATGGCGAAGGCGAAGCTCGCGGGGGCGAATCTCGAGGACGCGGACTTGAGCGGCGCCGACCTTTCGGAGGCGGACCTCTCCGGCGCCAACCTGAAGAACGCCGACCTGACGCGCGCGAGACTCGACAAGGCGGTCCTCAAGAAGGCGAAGCTGGACGGCGCGAAATTCGAGCGCGCGACGATGGCCGGGGCGGTCCTCGAGGAGTGCGAGGGGAAGATGACGAGCTTCCACTGCGCGAACCTCAGGGGCGCGAAGCTGAAGAAGTCGAAGTTCTCCCTGTCCGACTTCTCGCGGGCGGCCCTTGAAGACGCGGACTTCACCGGCGCCGAGCTCAAGGCCACGGACATCGCCGGCGCCTCGGCGGTCGGGACGATCTTCGCCGAGGCCGATATCACGAACCTCCGGGCGAACTCCCCCAAGACGGACGCCCGCAAGGCCGACTTCAAGATGACGAAGGGGGAGAAGACGGTCTGGAGCGAAGCGGTCCTGGACGGCGCCGATTTCACGGGCGCCCAGCTCCCGGGCGCGGATTTCGAGAGGGCGTCGCTCGCGGGGACGATCTTCAAGCGCGGCGATTTCACGGGTGGCGTCTTCACGGAGGCCAAT
>DASTON010000027.1:0-2550 GCA_035762525.1 Planctomycetota bacterium
GAGCGCCTTCGCCCGGGCGGGCGCGAGCGTCTTGCGGTCGCGCCCCAACTGGATCGCCCACAGGAGGGCGCAGAGAATCTGCGACGTGTAAGTTTTCGTCGCCGCGACGCCGATCTCGAGGCCCGCGCGCATGTAGATGACGTCGCGCGCGTCGCGCGAGATCGAGCTGCCCTTCACGTTCGTGATCGCGAGCGTCCGCGCGCCGGCCTTCGACGCCTGGCGAACCGCCGCCAGCGTGTCGGCCGTCTCGCCCGACTGCGAGAACGCGACGAGGAGCGTGTCCTTGTCGAACGGATAATCGCCGTATCGCATCTCCGACGCCAGCCCGATGTCCGCGGGCAGTCGACAGAGTTCCTCGAGCGCGTACTTGAGGACGAGCCCCGCGTGCCAAGACGATCCGCACGCCGCGATGGCGACGCGCTTCGCCTTGTGGAGGTCCTTCGAGAGGCCGTCGAACGTGACGTGGCCCGACTTGGCGTCGACGCGTCCCTGGAGCTCCGCTTCCGCCGTGCGCGCCTGCTCGAAAATCTCTTTCTGGTAAAAGTGCGCGTAGCCGTGCTTGTCGGCGTCGTCGAGTCCCCACGTCACGGTCACGGACTTGAGGTCGACCGCCTTGCCCGCGAGATCGGACGCCCTGACTTCCGCCTTGCCGTTGTTCGTCCGGCGGACTCGAACCACCTGCCCCTCCCCCAGCGGCGCGACGGTGCGCGTGTGCGGGAGGAGGGCCGCGATGTCGGACGCGATCATCGTGTCGCTGTGGTCGAGCCCGATGACGAGGGGCGCGTTCAGCCGCGCGCCGACGAGGAGATCGGGGTGGTCGGCGAAGGCGACGACGAGCGCGTAGCTCCCGTGCAGTTCGCGCGCCGCCTTGAGGACCGCCTGGAGCGGGTCGTTCTTGTAGTGCTCCTCGATGAGGTGGACGATGATCTCGGTGTCGGTCTCGCTCTTGATGTCGTGCCCCTTGAGGCGCTTCTTGAGCTCGCCGTAGTTCTCGATGATTCCGTTGTGGACGAGCGTGATGCGGCGGTCGCACGAAAAGTGCGGGTGGGCGTTCAGCTCGGTGACGCCGCCGTGGGTCGCCCAGCGGGTGTGGCCCACGCCGAGGCGGCCCGAGATCGGGTGATCGCTCAGCCGCTTCTCGAGGGCTTCCAGCTTGCCCGGGCACTTCTCGTGGGCGAACCTCTTGCCGTCGAAAACGACCACGCCCGACGAGTCGTAGCCGCGGTATTCGAGGCTCCGGAGGCCGTCGAGGACGACCGGGAGGGCGTCACCCGCGCCGACGTAGCCGATGATTCCGCACATAGGGGGGACCCAAACTATATCAGATCTATCGGGCGGATTCAGAGACGGGAGTACCCGGATGCAAGGGTACGATTACCGATTACGGATTTCGGATTTCGGGCCGGCAATCTGAAATCGGTAATCCGCAATCGTATGTGGGTTCACTAAACTAGGTACGTGATCGCACTCGTTTTCTCCCTGATCTTGGTCCAGGATTCGGAGTGGTTTCCTGAAGGGCTCGCCTACCGTCACCCGATTGCGGATCCCAGGGCGCCGGTCACCGGCGTGCGGTTCCAGTTTCCCGTCGACAGGGACGACGACTTCAAGAACGAGAGCGTGCTGGCGACGCACCTCTCCCTATGGCGCGCGGGCGATCCCGAGCTCGTCGCGTTCGAGTTCCAGGCGGAAGGCGCGGCGTTCGGCCGGTTCAACTTCAGCGAGAACTGGGACATGGACGGCGTCGACTTCCGCTTCGGGTTCCCGATCGTCTCGCGCGCCGGCCCGATCGCGTTGAAACTCCACCCGTGGCACATCACGTCCCACCTCGGCGACGAATTCATCGAGCGGACGGGACGGAAGCGCGTCGTCTACGCGCGGAACGAGATCGCGCTCGGGATATCGTGGGACATCGACCCGGAGTGGCGCGTTTACTTTGAAGTCGGATATGCGCCCTCCCGCGGGGACGTGAACGAACCGCTGCGCTACATGGCGGGCGTGGAGACGGTGGGCCGCCACTTCGGAGAGGACTGGCCGGAGACGTACGCCGCGCTGAACCTGACCTCCATCGAGGAGCAGGACTATGGAATCCAGCTCAATCTCGAGGCGGGCGTTTGGTTCCGGCCCGAGAAGACTCACCGCGGGGTGCGGATCGGGCTCGGCTATTTCAGGGGGCCGTCGGCGCTGACGCAGTTCTTCGACGACAACGAGGAGTACTGGACGACGGGATTCGCTTTGCCTTTCTGATCGATTGTGGATTGTCGATTGTGGATTGTGGATCCGAGGCTATCTAACACGCCTTTTCCTGTCACTCCGGTGCTTTGAATCCAGAAACTTCTGGAGCGATTCGCGCTCCGCGTCGCCGAGCTTGTGGTCGCCGTCCTTGTCGAAGCGGCGCAGGATCCTTCCGCGGAGCTTCCCGCCGCGCCCCTCTTCGCCGCGCCGCTTGGACTTGAGCTCCCGGGCGGCCGCGCGTTCCTGCTCGCTGAGCTTCCCGTCGCCGTCCTTGTCGAATTTCCTGAGGAGGGCTTCCTTCTTGCCCTGCTTTTTCTT
>DASTON010000028.1:0-5284 GCA_035762525.1 Planctomycetota bacterium
GTCAGGGTCACGGGCCGGATCTTGAACCGGTCCTCGGCTTCGCGCGCGGCGTCCGACGCCTCCGTCGTCTCGCTCACGCGGACGTGGATCTTCCCCTTCCCCATCGCCGCGACCTCCCTCAGCAGGCCGAGGAGGTTCTCCCGCGTCTCGACGTACGTCTGGGGCACCTCGGGGCTGACGTACGCCTGGATGAAGACGGGCTTCTCGGGGGTGATCGCCTTGATCGTGTCGCGCGTCTGCGGCGTCAGCGTGTGGAGCCGCTCGGCGGTCGCGTCGATCCGCGCGCCCGAGCGGTCGGCGAGGACGGCGAGCCCGGTGAACGACGCGACGAGGCAGGCCAGGCGGATCGGCAGGTGCCACCGCCCCCGGCGCAGGCGTTTCAGGCGGATGAGATAGAGATTCACGGCGAGTCCGACCGCGGCGAGGCCCGCGAAGTAGACGACCGCCTCGAAACTCACGACGCCGACGGAGAAATCGCGGAAGGCGTTCCGTACGCCGATCGACGCCACCGCGTCGCCGACCATATTCGACGCGTCGCCGAGGAAGACCGGGAGGGCGCAGAACACGGCGCCGAGGATGAAGCCGACCGTGACGCTCTCGACGAGGAGCGACCCGATCATCGCGATCGCGATGAGTCCGGCGCCGAGGAGCGCGTACCCGAGGTAGGTGCCGATCATGAGCCCGACGTCGGGCCGCCCGACGAAGCTGAGCACGATGATGAAGCTGAGGGCGAACGCGAGCGAAGCCGCGTAGACGCCGATCGCGGCCAGGTACTTCCCGGCGACGAGGACCGCGTCGCGCAGGGGGAGCGTCAGGAGGAGTTCGTCCGTGCCGTGGCGCCGCTCGTCGGCCCACGTTCCCATCGCGATCGCCGGCGCGAAGAAGAGCAGGATGTACGGGAAGAGCGCGTTGAGCGGCGCGAGGTTCGCGAGATTGTCGTCGAAGAACCGCGGCTGGAGGAACTGGGCGGCCGCGCACATCGCGATGAAGACGGTGATGAAGACGTATCCGGTGGGGTTCGTGAACCACCGGACGAGGTCGCGTCGCGCGATCGCGAGGGCCGCGTTCATGAAGCGGATCCTGTCAGCGTGTGGAAGATGTCGTCCTTGGACGGCCCCTTCGACGCGAATTCCGCCGCCGTGCCGTCGAAGACGAGCCGGCCCTTGTGGATGAAGAGGATGCGGTCCGCGAGCGCCTCGACCTCCTGGAGGATGTGGGTCGAGAGCAGGATCGTCCGGTCCTTGCCGAGCTCGCGGATGGCGCGGCGCATGTCGCGGATCTGGTTCGGGTCGAGCCCGCTCGTCGGCTCGTCGAGGATGAGGACGTCGGGCTGGTGCAGGAGCGCCTGGGCCATCCCGATGCGCTGGCGGTAGCCCTTCGAGAGCTGGCGGATGGGCTTGTCGAGGACGTCGCCGATCGAGCAGAGCGCGGTCACGTCCTTGAGGCGTTCGGCGAGCTTGGCGGGTTCGAGTCCGCGCGCCTCGCCGAAGAACCGGAGGAGGCGGCGCGGCGTCATGTCGAGGTAGAGCGGCCCGTTCTCGGGCAGGTAGCCGACGCGGCGGGCGGCCTCGATGCGGTGGGTCGAGACGTCGAACCCCGCGATGAGCGCGTTCCCCGACGTGGGCGTCAGGTAGCCGGTGAGGAGCCTCATGGCGGTCGACTTGCCGGCGCCGTTGGGGCCGAGGAAGGCGACGATCTGCCCGCGCGGGATGGCGAACGAGAGGTTCTCCACCGCGGCGAACCGGCGGTAGGTCTTGGTGAGGCCTCTCGCCTCGATCATTACCGAAGAAGCATCGGACATGACGAGAATAGATACGTTTGAGGAATCCAGGAGTCAAGGCGGGAGGCCAGCTTTAAGCTCCAAGCTCTAAGCTTTAAGCCAGAAGGAAACTCCTGCACGAATGTGGACCAAGACCGTGTGATGTGATTCGGGTGGCTTACAGCTTAGAGCTTATAGCTTAAAGCTAAGCTCGCTCTTTCATCATCCAAAGCTCGGAAGGCCAGAGGGCGTTCTCGCGGACGTCGACGGCGCCTTCGGCCACGTACGGAAGGGCCATGCGCTGCCACGAATCCGAAGTCAGCGGCGAACCCTCCAGGATGACGGTGACTTTGTAGGGTTCGTTGTCGGCCGCGGTAACTTGTTCCCCGACCGTTCTGCCCTTCTCGATCGCGGTTTGGATCGCGTGTCGCAAGACCAGGAGGCCGGCGCGATTGCCTACGATGAAGCACTCGCCGCCCTTGGCGTCGAGCCAGTAAACGTGCAACAGCTTGGGATCGCTCATGGCCGCCTCCCGCGGATTGCCCCCTGGAGGCCCCTCTCGCTCGTCGCTCCACCTAATAGTACGCCTCAGGGGAGCGCCAAGGTTGGCGAAAATGGGTTCGGGGCGGATTTAGTCGAAACGGGCCCGCGAAAAGGCGGAAAAATGTGAATCTACTCTTCGAGAGGGCGTGCGGGTGCAGGCGTGCCGAAGAGCCGGCCTTAACCCAAGCGCACCCTCAGTTATCGCTTCAATGAGGCCGGCGAGCTGTCCTCGTACTTTCGACGGTAGCAAGCCCGGAATCTCCGAACGGGTGGAGATTCGGAGTCCATGAACTCCTCGAAGCCGTCCTCTTTCAAGCCGGACTCGAGGAATCGATCAAATTCCTCACGGAGGAGGGGCCACGGAGGCCCTGCATCCGGCTCTTCCGGCCGCCGTCCGCGGGAAATGACCAGGAGACTTCCTCCCGGGCGGATGAAGGAGGCGACCTCTTCGATGGCCCGAGTCCGCAACCCTGTCGGGAGCGCCTGGAGCGTGTAAGTCTCCAGGGCGAAATCGAAAGCACCCCTCCACTCCCGGGGTGGCTTCAACAAATCCGACTCGACGTATTGGACTCCGGAGTCGGGGAATCGACGCCGGCACCAGGCTATGGCCGTCGGCGAAATGTCGAAAGCGGTGACCCGCCAGCCTCGACGCCGGAGCTCCTCCGCATCGTCCCCGAGTCCGCAGCCGACGACGAGGGCGGATCCCCCGCTGCCCTTGAAGCCAATCCGATCAGCCCATTCTGTGAACGCGGGGTTCGGAACCAGGTCCGCCCAGGGAATGAGGGAAGCGTCACCGGCCGCTTCCGCGTACAGGGGCTCGAACCAGCCGGTCGGGTCGTCCCGTTGTACATAATCGCCGGCCAGGCGGCGGACGCGGTCTCGCGCGTTGTCCATGGGAGATTGGGTCGGCTTGATTCTTGAGAACGTAATGCGTCCCGGCCCCGGAGGTCAAGCCGGCCGTTCGCGGCCGTGCTGGCTGGCTGGGGTGTTAAGATTCGAACCATGAAGCTCGCGGTCTATCAATTCGCCCCCAAGCTCGGCGACGTGCCGGGCAACCTCGACGCGATCCTGCACCAGGTCGCGGACGTCGACGCGGATCTCATCGTCTTCCCCGAGTGCGCGCTCTCGGGGTACGGTTTCGAGTCCGCGGAGGACGCCGTGCGCGCCGCCGAGCCGGTCCCCGGGCCGTCGACCGAGCTGATCGCGCGCGCGTGCCGGGACCGCGACCAGTGGGCGATCCTCGGGATGCTGGAACGGGATCCCGCCACCGGCGCCCTTTACAACTCCGCCGCGGTCATCGGCCCGGGCGTCGTCGCGGGCGTCTACCGGAAGACCCACCTGCCCTTCCTCGGCGTCGACCGCTTCGCCGCAAAGGGCGACCTCGGCTTGCGCGTCTGGCCGACGCCGTTCGGGAAGATCGGCGTCCTCATCTGCTACGACCTGAGCTTCCCCGAGGCCGCGCGCGTCCTGAAGCTCCAGGGCGCCCAGCTCATCTGCGTCCCGACCAACTGGCCCGAGGCGGCCGCCATCTCGTGCGACCACTCGCCCTTCGTGCGGGCGCACGAGAACCACGTCCACATCGCGACGGCGAACCGCGTCGGCGAGGAAGCCGGCTTCAAGTTCCTGGGGAGATCGCGGATCGTCGACTGCACGGGCGCCCAGCGCGCGGCGGCGGGCGACGGCAAGGCGCTCCTGGCGGCGGAGCTCGACCTCGCGGAGAGCGACAAGAGCCGGACCGTGATCGTGCCGGGCCGCTACGAAGTGGACCGCATCGGCCACCGGAGGCCCGAGCTTTACGGCCCGATCTCGCAGTGAGCTTTGGGAAGCGCTCAGGGGTCAGGATTCAGGAGTCAGGTTCAGAAGACCGGAAGCTGTCAGCTGATCGCTGACGGCTGATTCCTGACTCGGCTGGAGCTGATCCCTGATTCCTGATTC
This sequence comes from Planctomycetota bacterium, assembly GCA_035762525.1. Lineage (GTDB taxonomy): Bacteria > Planctomycetota > MHYJ01 > MHYJ01 > JACPRB01 > DASRJF01. The sequence continues at coordinate 4,238 of DASTON010000028.1, forward strand.
CTTCCTGACCTGATTCCTGAACCCTGATTCCTGAGAGCTATTTTCTTCTTACGTGCAGGCTCGTCAGCTCGGCCGTCCCGTCGCCGGCGATGAACGTCAGTTCGTCGGGCGTGTCCGCGATATCGAAGGTGTCGATATCCGTCCCCGAGACCGCGTACTTCCACTTCTTCCCTTCCCACGTCGCCGTGAATTCGTACTCCGCCTTCTTGGCCACCTTGCGCGACGAGCCCGCGCCTACCTTGGATTCCTTGCCGGGCTCGAACATGACCCGGTACCCCATCCCGTCCTTGGGCTGCACGACCATCGAGTGGGTGATCTTCCGCTTGTTGAACGAGAACCTCATGTCGAACAGGTCGCCCTTGCCCGGCTTCACCTTCGCGCGAACCCCCGAGATCTCGTCCCAGCCGACGGGGAGTCCCGTGAACGTCAGCCCCGTCACCCGGTTCTTCTCCTCTTTCTCCGTGTCCTCGTAGAAGATCGACTTCCCCTTGAACTCCCCGCCCTCGCAGGAGAGCGACTCGAGGGGCAGGGCCATCCACTCGCCCTTGTCGAGGACGCTCCAGCGCCGCTCGGAGACTTTGTCCGCGATCTCCTGCGCCTTGCAGAGCGACGCCGCGAGGTCGAGGAGCTTGCGCGCCTCCTTGCGGTCCTTCTCGACGATCGCGTCCGCCTCGTCGACGAGCTTCGGCGCGAGCGTCCCGTCGATGAACTTCCGGAGCGCGCCCCCGCCCGCCGCGATGACCTCCGCCTGCTTCCCCCACGTCGCCGCGAAACCCTCGGCGGCCTTGAGCAGCGGGCCGGCCGCGAGCGCGGCGTCGGTTTCCTGGAGCGCCCAGCCGGCGATCGCCGCGAACGTCTTGTCGCGGTCGGCGCCGGCCGCGAGTCCGAGCGCGGCGGCCATCGACGCGGCCGACTTGCCGGAGGCGAAGCGGCAGACCGCCTCCGCGGCGCTCTTCTCGGGAAGGAGGCCCTGCTTCTTGATGTCGTCGAGGCGGACGTCGAACGCGATCGAGGCGAACTCGAGATCGATCGTCCCGCCCGGTACGG